>CANGZG010000001.1 GCA_947458415.1 Comamonadaceae bacterium
ACTGCCGATCAGCAGTTCTACGTGGTCGAATTCCAAGGATGCGGTGGTGGTCATGGTTGTTGTCGCCTTCGTACTCTTTCATCATCACGTCCCATTCGGCGCGCACGGGTTCGATGTTGAGGCGGTCCATGGCATCGAAATCGGTGGTGTAAAAGCGCGGGCTCAGCACGGTGTTGCGCACAGCTTTGGCGTTGGCTTGGGCGGCGTTTTCTACCGTGCCGATCAGCAATTCAACATGGTCAAAGTCAAGGGCGGCAGCTTGGGTCATGGCTTACTCCTGGGAAGCGTTCAGAGAAGGTTTGGCGTGAATTTGCAATTGGGCAAAGGACGACATGTTGGTCGGCCCGAAAGATTCGAGGTCAATGCGTACATTGGTGGCGGGATCGAACAGGGTCAAGCGGCCATCGGTGTGGGCTTTGAGCTCAAAGGCAGGGCCAGAGCCAATGCCTCGGCGCATGCGCTCGCGCGACAGTGTGCGCAAGGTGCCGCGCACAAACCCTTGCTCGCCTTGGTAGCGCGCGATTTCCATTGAGTTGTTGGTGTCCAGCACAGCGATGTCGCCATTTGGGCGGTCTTCAAACCGCAAGCTCATTTGCCAAGCGACAGGGGCGTCGTTCTGTGGTGAGACCATGCCTTGACCGCGCAACAACGCCACCACCAACAGCACGCTGCTGAGGAAGCCGACAAATATCCAGCCGGTCAGACTGTGGTGTCCGGGCAGGTGGTTGTTCGGCAAGGATTGGCTCATGTGGAATACGCCCCTTGGTTCATGTCCATGTCAGCCGACGTGTCGATGATGTCACCGAGCATGACCGCCACATGGGGGTTGGCTTCGCGCCACGCCAATGCCAGCCGTTCGCCGACCCGCACCGCGTCCGGAATGCACCGCAAACAAGGCTCTGGGTTTTTCAAGGCCCAAGGTTTGGCATGTGGCCACAGGTTCAACCAAGCGATGTGATCGTCACCCGCCAACTTCAAAGCGATATCGCCACTGCCATTTTTCAAAGGCTTGACACTGGCCGCGGCCACCATGCGAAGCGGCAGGTTGAAGGTCAGGGTGAGCACAATGCCGATGCGCATCACCACGCGTTTGTTGGTCAAGGTGTAGAGCGCGGTTCGGGCGGTCATCCAAGCCAACCACGACAGTACCGCCAATGCCGTCAAACTGAGCACCAAACTGGTGGCCAAGGGCACCAGCAACCGGGGTTGAGGTTCGCCCAGCAAATACAACGTTTGCAACACCATCATCACACCGAAATACACCGCCAGCGTGCGCACATGAAACACATGCAACGCCAGCTGCTTCCAGTCGGGCGCGCCTTGCCACAGCAGGCGTTCACTTGCCGGCAAAGGCTCGGGCAAACCGGGTGCTGCCTCGAACTCGTGTTCGTGGTGAGGATTGACGTTCAAAACAACGGCTCCTGACGTTCTGGCATGGCGTAGAGCGTGCCTGCACCGTAATACGCGGTGATTTTTTCTTCCTCGAGCAAGGTGATTTGTGTGTCACTTTTGGTCGTCGGGACATTGGCAAACTGCGACGCCAGAATGGATGACACGAACACACCGCGGCGGTTGATGCGCGAGAAGGTCATGGGCAACAACACGGTGCCGCCTGAGTGCAACGACACTTCGATGTAGCGAAACATCATTTCACAGCGGTCGACCCACAGGTCTTTGACATGACCGGCTTCGAACCGGTCAGCGCCATACACCGGCAAGCCGCGTGGATCGATGTCGGGTGACATCACACCATGGTCAGCGGCCACGCGCAACGGCACGATCTTGATGTCGCCACCATGGTAGAGGTCTGGTTCGTCCGCACGTGCCGCCCATGCGCCGGGGCCGACACCGGCCAGCAGCGGATCGCCCACCGGTTCCAAAGGTGCACCCAGCCAAGCATGCGCAGGTTGAGCGGTGTAACTGCCATCCACTCGGTTGACATCAGGCGCCAAGAATTCACGGCCATCGGCCATCTTGAACACTTTGGGCTCTGGCATGGGCCAGCCGATTTGTACCGGTCCCCCTTGCAAATGGCCGTTGTCCATCGGATAGCCTTCGCGGTGGTTTTCCCGGGCAAGGTAGTAAATCAGGCCGGCAAAGAAAATCCAAAACATATAGAGGACGATTTGGGCAACGTCCACGTATTGGGTGATAGCACCAGTTTCCATGCTCATTCTCCTTTTAAGAGCGCAAAAAAAATTCAGCCCGGCAGTTCAGCCAAACCCAATCGGCTGTCTTGCGGCGCGCTGGTGGGCCGCTTGCGGCTGACCAGCGGACCCAAGGCAATCAACACACAAAACAACATGTACATCTCGATGTGAAACACCACGCTGTATCCGGTCACCGGTGAGACCAGTGCCTCACCGAGCAAACCCTGTTCTGCCAGATGACCCACCACGTCCCGGGTGACACCACCCAAGGCCATGGCAATGCCGGATGCCGTGGCTTGCACCGCACCCCATGCGCCAAGCACCATGCCGGCATGCAAGGCGTCTGTCATGGCCATGGCAGACAGCAACATGCCCACTGAAAACAGACCGCCGCCGAACCCTATCAAGGTGGCGCCGGTTTGGAACAGCAAGGCAGAATGCAGCGGGGCAGAAAAAATGACGCACGCGAAGGCGGGCAAACCGATCAGCGCCCCGAGTGCGGCCAAGCGGTAAGCGTCCATGCCGCGTGACATGAAGCGTGCGGACAGCGCAAACGCCAACAACGCGCCAGTCGCAGTCAGTGCGGTCAAGGCGCTGGTCAAACTGACATCCAGACCCAGTACCTGTGCACCATAAGGCTCCAGCACGATGTCTTGCATGCTGAATGCCGCTGTGCCCAAACCCACGGTCCATAAAAAACGGCGCATTTTTGGCAAGGCCATCAGCGTTCGCCATTGCTGAGAAAACCCATCGGGTTCACGTTGGCCGCGACGGCTGCCGCGGGCTTCTTGTTTCCACAGCGACAGCAGGTTGAGCGCCACGACCAAAACCGCGCTGCCCTGAACCACTTGGATGAGTTTTTTCGGTGAAAAATCGCTCAGCAGCAGGCTCAGCGCCGCACTGCCCACAATCAACCCCAACAGCAGCATGGCATACATCAAGGCCACCACACGCGGACGTTTGTCGGCGGGTGAGACATCAGAGGCCAAGGCCAGTCCCGCAGTTTGCGTGATTTGCATGCCAGCGCCGACACACAAAAACGCCATGGCTGCGCCAAAGCGGATCACCCACAAATAGCCTTCGCGTGGCTCTGACAAACCGAGCAAAGCAAACGGCATGATGGCCAAACCACCGAACATCAAGATGGTGCCGATCCACATGTAGGGGATGCGGCGCAGACCCAGCGCAGAAGGGTGCGTGTCGCTGCGGTAGCCAATCATCGCGCGCAGCGGCGCAAACACCAAGGGCAGCGCCACCGACACCGCAACCCACCAAGCGGGCACTTGCAATTCGATGATCATCACGCGATTGAGCGTGCCCACCAGCAAGGCCATGGCCATGCCCACCGACAGTTGGAACAACGCCAAACGAAACAGCCGTGTGATCGGCAGGTCAGGCGAAGCCGCGTCTGCGAATGGCACGTACTGCAGCATCAGCGACTGCATCCAAGCGGGCGGGCGCGCGGAGAAACTCATTGCTTCACCCACTCCCAAGCTTGCGAGGTGTAAAAGCCGCTGGACACGCGGTGCATGCGCTGCGGCCGCCAGCCGTGTTCACGCACCGCACGTTCAATGTAAACATGCAAAGTGGATTTGCGTACAGGCGAGAGTTGTGGCGAGCGGTCGGTACGCGGAAACAAGCGTCCCATGGCGTGTGCCACAGCCAGCAAGGGTGAATGTGGTGCAAAGGTGAAGAGCACCGAATGCTGGGTGCGTTGAGCGATGGCTTCAAAGGCGTTGGCAATGTCTTGGGTGTCGTAATGGATCAATGAATCCATGCACACCACATGGTCGAATTTCCCATGCTCTGCCGACAGCATGTCGCCTGCCAAAAACTCGATGCGTCCACCGCGTGCAGACAAACTGGGGTCGGCCAGCAGTTCTTGGGCATGACGGTCACGCGCGAGGTTGACCAGCGTGGGTGACAAATCGATGGCCACCACGTGCGCGCCACGTTTCATCGCTTCTTGTGCCAATGCGCCTGTGCCGCAACCGGCGTCCAGTAAACGCATGCCACGCAGGTCTTGCGGTAACCAAGACAACAAGGTGTGTCGCATTTGGTCGCGGCCTCGGCGCACCGTGGTGCGAATCCGCCCCACCGGTGCGTTGGAGGTCAGCACCTCCCAGGCTTTGGCAGCGGTGCGATCGAAATAGGTTTCGATCTGGCCGCGTCTGGCGACATAACTGGCGTGGTTCATCTCAATCAAATCCCAACAAATCAAAAATATCGCGGTCTTTCATGGGTATCGATGGCAATGGGTCACCGCCTAACCACAAGGCAGCGGCCAAGCGCATGTATTCGTCTTGCACGGCTTTCACCGCAGGTGTGGGATCGAGTTCAAACAACGTGCATTTCTTCAGACGGCTTTTGCGGATTTCGTCTAGCATGGGGAAATGCGCCATGGTTTTGAGACCGGTGACCGCATTGAATTTGTCCACTTGATCGGTCTCGTCGCTGCGGTTGACGATGACGCCACCCAAACGCACGTTGTAGTTTTTGGCTTTGGCACCAATGGCTTGCACAATGCGGTTCATTGCAAAGATGGAATCGAAATCGTTGGCGGTGACGATCAAGGCGCGGTCAGCGTGTTGCAAGGGCGCGGCAAAGCCACCACACACGACGTCACCGAGCACATCAAAAATCACGACATCGGTGTCTTCCAACAAATGGTGTTCTTTGAGCAATTTGACGGTCTGACCGACCACGTAGCCGCCACAACCGGTGCCGGCAGGCGGGCCGCCGGCTTCGACGCACATCACGCCGTTGTAGCCTTTGAACACAAAGTCATCCAAGCGCAATTCCTCGGCGTGAAAGTCCACCGCTTCAAGCGCGTCAATCACCGTGGGCATGAGTTTTTTGGTCAGCGTGAACGTGGAGTCGTGCTTGGGATCGCAACCGATTTGCAGCACCCGTTTGCCCAGCTTGCTGAAAGCCACAGACAAGTTGGATGAGGTGGTGCTTTTGCCAATGCCACCCTTGCCATAAATGGCAAAGACTTTGGCATTGCCGATTTTCACGCTGGGGTCGAGTTGCACCTGAACGCTGCCCTCGCCATCGGGGGGTCGTGGGCCGCGTTTGATGTCGGTCACGGGGATGGTCGCTGTTTCAATCATGGTGTTTTTCCTGTGGTGATGTCATCGGCTGAAATGGGCCTTGGCTTCGTACATGGTCTCGACCGTGATGCGCGATACGCCGCGCTCACGGGCAAATAACTCGGTGTTGCGACGTGCTTTGCCTCGCACAAAAAACGGGATTTTTTTCAATTCTTTTTCGGCTTCTGGTGCCCAGTCGGTGCTGTCGGCACGCTCGCTGGCCGCGCTTGCAGCAGGCAGTTCAATTTGTTCATCTTGCTGCGACAAATGCACTTCTGCCAAGGTGTCTGCCGACACCACTTTCATGGGTGATACGGGTGTGCCGTGTCCAGAACCCAAGTGCGACGGTGCTGCGCCATCGTGGAACTCGAAGTCTTCACGGAACATGCCCAGCAGGTGTTCCTCCAAACCCATCATCAACGGATGCACCCATGTGTCAAACAACACATTGGCGCCTTCAAAACCCATTTGCGGCGCATAACGCGCAGGGAAATCTTGCACATGCATGGGCGCGGAAATCACCGTGCATGGGATGCCCAAGCGTTTGGCAATGTGCCGCTCCATTTGCGTGCCCAGCAGCAGTTCAGGTTGCAAGGCTTTGACTTGGTCTTCGACGTCCAAATAGTCGTCGGTGATCAACGCTTCGACCCCATACAACTTGGCTGCCTCACGCACCTCGCGAGCGAATTCGCGGCTGTAAGTGCCCAAGCCAACCACTTCAAACCCCATCTCTTGGTGCGCCACGCGTGCAGCGGCGATGGCGTGGGTGGCGTCGCCAAACACAAACACCCGCTTGCCGGTGAGGTAGGTGGAATCCACCGATTTGGCATACCAACGGGCGCGCGAGTTTTGCAAATACGCTTGGCGCGTCGCTTCGGTGTTGCCCATGCCGGCGAGTTCGCGCACCTCGGCGATGAAGTCCAGCGTGCCGTTCACGCCATAAGGCACACACTGGGTAAACGGTTGGTCAAACTGTCGCTGCAACCACAGTGCGGCGGTGCGCCCGAGTTCGGGGTAGAGCACCACGTTGAAATCGGCTTGGGGGATGTTGCGAATGTCGGCCACACTGGCGTCCAGCGGTGCCACCACGTTCACTTGAATGCCAATCTCTTGCAGCAAGGCACGAATTTCTTTCGTGTCGTCGCGGTGGCGAAACCCCAGGGCGGTGGGTCCGAGGATGTTGCACACCGCGGCACGGCCCGCCATTGGGGTGCGTTGATGTTGGCCAGGCACCAATGCGCGTACCAAGTGGTAGAAGGTTTCGGCGGCACCCCAGTTTTCTTTGCGTTGGTAAGCAGGCAACTCGAGCGCGACCACCGGGATCGGCAAGTTCAACGCCAGCGCCAAACCACCCGGATCGTCTTGAATCAATTCAGCGGTGCAGGATGCACCGACCAACATGGCGTTTGGCTTGAAGCGTTCGTGCGCGTCACGCGCGGCCTCTTTGAACAACTCGGCCGTGTCACCACCGAGGTCACGTGCTTGAAACGTGGTGTAGGTGACAGGCGGGCGACGCGGCAGTCGCTCGATCATGGTGAACAGCAAATCTGCATAGGTGTCGCCTTGCGGGGCGTGCAACACATAGTGCACATCTTTCATGGCGGTGGCCACACGCATGGCGCCGACGTGAGGCGGTCCTTCGTATGTCCAGAGCGTGAGTTGCATGGTCTGTCCTCAGGCGGCGAGTTTGATGCGACGGCGCAAGGGGCGGCTGAACAATTCGGCCAAGTCCGCGGCTTGCTCGTAGCCTTGTATGGGGGTGAAGACCAGCTCAATCGCCCACTTGGTGGCGATGCCTTGGGCCTCTAGCGGGTTGGCCAAACCGAGTCCGCACACCACCAAATCCGGGGCCTCGGCATGGCAACGGTCTAACTGGTTTTCCACATGCTGGCCTTCGGTGATGCGCGCACCCGCTGGCAGCAGCGCCAATTCTTCGGCCATCAATTTGCGGTGCAAATAAGGCGTGCCGATTTCAGCCAATTGCATGCCCATTTCGCGTTGAAGAAAACGCGCCAGTGGAATTTCCAATTGCGAATCGGGAAAGAAAAAGATTTTTTTGCCAGACAAGTGAACCCGTTGACGGGCCAATGCCACTTCGGCACGTTGGCGCGGTGCGCGGGTGACATCGTCAAACGTGTTTGGGGGGATACCGAATGACCGTGCGGCTGCTTGCAACCACGCGGTGGTGCCTTCGACACCCAGGGGAAACGGTGCGCTCAAACGCTTGGCGCCGCGCGATTCAAGCGACAGCGTGGTGTCGGCCAAAAATGGTTGTGCCAGCAAAAACACCGTGTCTGGTCCGACTTCAGGTAATTGCGTGCTGTTGCGTGGAGGAAAGAAATCGACATCGCGTATGCCCATGTCGGTGAGCAAGCGCCGCATTTGGTCTTCCACGATGTCCGCCAGCGTGCCGACGATCATCAAACGCGGTTTCGAGCCCGAGGGCAAAGTGGGCAGCACAGGCACCAAGGCGTTCAGACAGGCATCTTCGCCTTGGGTGAAGGTGGTTTCGATGCCGCTGCCCGAGTAATTCAGCACCCGCACCGCAGGGTTGTGACGGCGGCTCAGCCGCTCGGCGGCACGGGACAAATCGAGTTTGATGACTTCAGAAGGGCATGAGCCCACCAAAAACAAAGTGCGGATGTCGGGGCGGCGCAGCAGCAATTTGTCGACCACTTTGTCGAGCTCATCGTTGCAGTCGGCCAGCCCGGCCAAGTCGCGCTCATCGATGATGGCCGTGCCAAAACGGGGCTCGGCAAAAATCATCACACCAGCGGCTGACTGAATCAGGTGGGCGCATGTGCGCGAGCCCACGACCAAGAAAAATGCATCTTGGATTTTTCGGTGCAACCAAATGATGCCGGTCAGGCCGCAGAACACCTCTCGTTGACCGCGCTCGGTGGTGATCAGCGGAGAGGTGTCGCAACTGCCCGCATCGCTCTGAATAGGGATGACGGTATGCGTGCTCATGCGGCCCACTCCTGGTGCATGGCCAAAGTAGCGCGTTCTTGCGCACGGGCTGCGCGAAGTTTGAGCAAGAATTGACCGGCATTGATGGCGTAAGCGGCGTAAGCGGCCAGCGCCAGCCAGAGTTGTTCGCGCGTGCTCATGCTGCCGGTGTACAGGCTCCACAGGTAAGCAGTGTGCAAACCCAATACCAAGAAACTGAACACGTCTTCCCAGAAAAAAGCCGGGGCGAACAACCATTTGTCGAACACCACTTTTTCCCAAATGGAGCCGGTGACCATGATCGCGTAAAGCACCAGGGTCTTGCACACGACGGACCAGACCGCGGCGGTTTCGCCTTCGCCGGTGACCATGTAGCGGGCGATCAGGCAAACGCTGACGGCAAAGACGATGAACTGAAATGCCGCCAAAAAGCCTTGCACCGGGGTCCAAATGGTCGCGTCTCGACGCGCCCGTTCTTGGGGCGTGTAAAGGCCGGCGCTGATGGACGGTTCTGTGGCGTCGTTCATGGCTGAAAAAGGGGAAAATCCATGAACTGACTGTAGGGTCAGAATGCCAATGTGTCAACTTGAATTGACGTTATTTAAAGATGACATAACTGGGGTTTTCCCTAGACGCTGACTGTCTAAAAAGCTTGACACTTTGTCACTTATTTATTTGAATAAAGCAGGCATGTGGGCAGAGGGTCAAGTGGAAGACACGATCAATTCCGAAATCAGCACGCCTTTGCGTCAAGCCTTGGTGTCGCATGTCATTCCGCAATTGATTGATACCGCGGTGCGTGTCTATGCCAAATACCCCTTGTTGCCAGTGCACAGTGTGGCGTTGGGACAGGCTTGTGTTTCGCCGGACCATGCCGCCCCCGAGGCCTATGCCCGGTCCTTGCTGGCGCAGGATTTCGACATCGAAAGCCTGTACCTTGACACCATCCCAGAGGCAGCGCGCCTGTTTCACGACTGGTGGGAGGCCGACGAGATTGACTTTGTCCAAGTGACCAGCGGCATATTTCGGTTGGAAGAATTGATCTACAGCCTGAGCGCCGAATTTGTCATGGGCTTGCAAAAAGCCAAGCCCGCCGCTTCGATGAGCGCCTTGCTGGTGAGGCCACCCGGCTCACAGCATTCCTTGGGCCTGCTGCTTTTGACACAATATTTCAAGCGACACGGTTGGCAGGTGTTCAGTGCCAACCAGTTCACCGAAGAGGACATGGCGGTGGCGGTGCGCTCAGAGTGGGTCGATGTGCTGGGTATATCGGTGTCGGAAGACCGCCAAATACCGGCAATGAAAAAAACCTTGGCGCGCTTGCGAAAGCTGTCGGGCAACCCGCACATGTTGGTGATGGCCGGTGGCCCGTTGCTGCGGCTGCAACCGAATCTGGCCGACTTGGTGGGTGCGGACTTGTCGTGTTTGCGGGCTGATCAGGCACATGCGCAGGCTCTCGAAAAGGTACAGTTGACCCAAATCAGCGCAAGTGTCAGGTCAAGTGGATGATTCAACCTCATTGACCCCTTTACCGTGAACCTTCATTCCATCCCTTCTGAGCAAGTGCAAAGCCTGTTGTCGGCTTTGTCTGACGTCATTGTCATGACGGATGCGCAGGGCCAGATCCACGATATCCAAGTCAGTGGCAAAGAATTGCAACGCCTGAACTTGACCGAATGGAAAGGCCAAACCTTGTTTGCGGTGGCCACGTTGGACAGCCAAGAAAAAATCCGCCAAGTGCTCGGGACTGCCCAAGCCGGTGCGCCCAACACGTGGCGACACATCAATTTGCTCGGCCCCGGTGAGGTGGACGTGCCTTTGCAAGTCATGTCGGTGGCTTTCGCGCAAAGCCAATCATTCTGGTTGTTCGGTCGCGATTTGAGCGGCGTGTCTCAAATGCAGCGTCGCTTGGTGGATGCCCATCAATCGATGGAGCGCGATTACTTGCGTTTGCGCCACATGGAGGCGCGTTATCGCTTGTTGTTCGAGTCCGTGGCCGACCCGATGCTGGTGGTTGACGTCGCCCAACGCCGCGTGATGGAAGCCAACCATGCGGCGCAATCGGTGCTGAAAGACGCAGTGAAACGATTGCCCGGCACCGACATCACTTTGTGTTTTGAACCCGCGTCGCGTGACAGCTTGGACGCTTTGCTGCGCTCGTCACAAGCCTCCGGGAGAACAGAAACCGCGCGGGTTCGTCCCCTTAAAGCCGACGAGGATTGCCAGTTGCATGCCTCGGTGTTTGTGCAAGAAGGCGGCCCGCAATTTTTGTTGCGCTTGCAGCCCATGGGTTCACAGCGCGGGGCGAAATCCGGCACGCAAGCCGAAGGCGAGTGGTTCAGCAACGCGCTGGAAAACGCGCCCATCGGGTTCATCGTCACCGACCGCGGCGGCCAGATCAAGGCGGGCAACACCGAAATTTGCGCCATGCTGGGCTTGAGCAACATCAGCCAATTGGTTGACAAACATTTGGAAGACTACTTGGCGCGCGGTGCGGTCGACTTGGGCGTGTTGCTCAACAATTTGCGCCAGTCCCGCATCCTCAGGGGGTTCGCCACCGAACTTCGCAGCGTCGCGGGTGTGCAATTGGCGGTGGACATGGCGGCGGTCACCTTGGTGGGCGACGACCTGACTTATGGTTTTTTCATCCGCGACATCCGCTTGGGTGGAGGCCGCGAAAAATCGGCCACCTCGGGCATGGCCGATTCGGTCGAGCAACTGTCGCAGTTGGTCGGGCGCATGCCCATGAAAGACATCGTGGGTGAAACCAGCACCATGATCGAGCGCATGTGTATCCAAGCTGCGCTCGAACTCACCCACAACAACCGCGCGTCTGCGGCTGAAATGCTGGGCTTGTCCCGCCAAAGCCTGTACGTCAAATTGCACCGCTATGGCATGGTGTCCGAGACTGACTCAGAGTAAACCCTAGTCAACCCTAAAAAGCGTCAACTTAGATTGACATTTAACGCTGTCAAATGAAAAATGGGGCAATGCAGTTCCCCCAAGCATCAGCGGTTTTAGAGCTTCTCAAGCCCGTGACCTGGTTTCCGCCCATGTGGGCGTTTGCTTGCGGCGTCGTGTCTTCTGGCCAATCCATTCCCGAGCAATGGCCGTTGGTGTTGGGTGGTTTGGTCTTGGCTGGACCCATGGTGTGCGCCACCAGCCAAGCGGTGAACGATTGGTTTGACCGCCATGTTGATGCGATCAATGAACCGAACCGCCCGATCCCATCAGGCCGCATCCCGGGACATTGGGGTTTGGCCATTGCCGTGGCTTGGACGGCGTTGTCATTGGTGTGGGCTTGGCAACTGGGTGACTGGGCATTCAAAGCCACTTTGTTGGCGTTGCTGTTGGCTTGGGGCTACAGCGCACCCCCGTTTCGTTTCAAGCAAGACGGCTGGCTGGGCAATGCCGCTTGCGGCTTGAGCTACGAGGGCCTGGCCTGGATCACCGGTGCCGCAGTGATGTTGGGTGGTGAATGGCCGGGTTCGCAAATCCTGACCTTGGCGCTGCTCTACAGCCTGGCCGCGCACGGCATCATGACCTTGAACGATTTCAAAGCCATCGAGGGCGACCGGCAAATGGGCGTGTGGTCCTTGCCCGTGCAACTCGGTGTCAAACGCGCCGCTGGCACGGCTTGCTGGGTCATGTTGTTGCCGCAGTTGGTGGTGGTGGCTTTGTTGTTGCGGTGGACGCCCGATTGGTCTTACGGCTTGGCCGTGTTGTTGTTGATTTATGCGCAAGTGCCGCTGATGTACCGGTTCATGAAAGACCCGGTCAAACAAGCCTTGGGATTGAGTGCGTTTGGGGTGCCGTTGTTGGTGGCTGGAATGATGGTCAGTGCGTTTGCCTGGCGTCATGTGCAGTCCACCCCAACTTGAACAAGTGTGTGAACCTGACATGTGGAGAAATCTTATGCAAAACGATACCTATGACGTGGTGGTGGTGGGCGGTGGACCTGCGGGCGCCACGGCAGCGGATGACCTCGCATTGCAAGGGCACAAAGTCTTGTTGCTTGACAGGCAAGGCCGAATCAAACCTTGCGGTGGCGCGATTCCGCCCAGGTTGATCAAAGACTTTCAGATTCCCGATGAGCTGTTGGTGGCCAAAGCGCGTGCGGCGCGCATGGTGTCGCCCAAAGACAAAAAAGTCGACATCCCGATCGAAGGCGGTTTTGTCGGCATGGTCAACCGCGACCAATTTGATGAATGGTTGCGCGAGCGCGCCGAGCGTCATGGCGCGGTCCGTCAGCGCGGTGTGTTTGACAAATTGAGCCGGGATGACGATGGGGTGAGTCGGGTGCATTTCACTGTGCGCACAGACGACGGTGTGACGTTCACCGCCAGCACACGCGGACGTTGCGTGGTGGGGGCTGACGGCGCGAAGTCGGAGGTGGCCAGACAAGCCGTGCCCGGTGCAGAAAAAACCAAGTACGTGTTCGCTTACCACGAGATTGTTCAAACGCCGCAAGACATGTTGCAAACCGATGCCGATCCCTCGCGCTGCGACGTCTATTACCGTGGCAGTTTGTCGCCCGATTTTTACGGCTGGGTGTTCCCGCATGGCGACACCATGAGTGTGGGCACAGGCAGTGCCGACAAGGGGTTTTCATTGCGTGGTGCGGTCGGGCGTTTGCGTGACGCAGCAGGTTTGCAACACGCCACTGTGTTGCGCCGCGAGGGTGCGCCTTTGCCCATGAAGCCTTTGCCGCGTTGGGACAATGGCCTCGATGTGGTGTTGGCAGGTGACGCTGCGGGTGTCGTGGCCCCCGCTTCAGGCGAGGGCATTTACTACGCCATGTTGGGTGGACGACTGGCGGCAGAGGCCGCGCACGAACTGCTGGTTTCAGGCAACCCCAAAGTGTTGAAACTGGCGCGCAAGCGGTTCATGAAAGACCATGGCATGGTGTTCATGGTGCTGGGCATCATGCAATATTTTTGGTACAGCACCGACAAGCGCCGCGAAAGTTTTGTCAAGATGTGCGAGGACAAGGATGTGCAAAAGTTGACCTTTGACTCTTACATGAACAAAAAGCTCGAGCGCAAAAAACCCATGGCGCACGTGAAAATATTTTTAAAAGACATGGCGCATTTGATGGGCATGGCCAAGACCTGAAGCCCTTGCGCTGAAAATTGCCCTCAGGGCCCGGGAGGCAAGTGATGGTCTTTGGCGGCCACTTTTTTGCGTTTGACCACCCAAATGGCGAGCCGCATCAACACCATCACCAGCACCACCCCCGTGATGTCGCCGGTGAACATGATTTGAAGGCCATCGATCAGGTCATGAATCACCCGGTTCCAATACAGCACCAATTGGTTCATGGCTGAGTTCAGTGCGGCATAAACCAGTCCCATGATGGTCAAGGTTTTCCAGCGCAAATCGCTCAAGTCGTGTTGAACCAGTTGTTGATCGATGAAAAACTTCACGGTCATCAATGGTGCCAACGCATTCGCGACGGCCAACTCCAGCGACAAGGGCAGCTCGCCCTCGAAAAAAAAGCCCAAGCCCGCCACCAATGACACGGTAAAGACACTGAGTGCGCCCACCATGCCAAACACCAATACCAATAAGAACTTGATCCCGCTGGGCAGGTGCACCAGGTGCGCACCGGGGGCGAGCAACAATGGGGCCGTCAGCAGATTGTTGAGCGCATAAACCGTTCCGAAAACCAGCGTCAACACCAAAAAAGTGATGAAGCGGTTGTCCCAGAACAATTTCGAATTCATCTGGGGGATGTTCGTGTCATCTGTATTGCGTCGGACAAACGGCGAAAGTAGGCTTCACCTTCTTCGGTCAAGGCAATGTATTTGGTGCGTCGGTTGTTGCCTTGAAAAATGGGGTCCACCATGCGCGATGCAATCAGCATGTTCAATTTGCGGTGCAAGGTGGCGGGGGAACCGATGTGTTTGAGTCCCATCACATCGGACACGGTGAGCATTTCTCCTTTGGCCAGGCTGATGGCAACTTCGTCCAGTATCAATTTGCTGGTGACATCGATGTCAGGGGCTTTGGGGGGGTGTTCAAGTGCTTTGAGCAAATTCAAAAATTGGATGTAGTAATTTTTTTTCATGTGCTGTGACCTCTCAGGTCATTCTAGGTGCAATAGCTTCAGGCAATAACGCAGCGTTTCTGCCGGGGCCTCCTCGTGCACCAAGTGGCCATAGGGTAACCATTCGGTCAATTCGCCGTTGTGCAGCAAGGCCAATGCTTCTTTGGCTTGCACCGGCGGCACGGTGCCGTCTTTGCCTCCGACCAACAACCGCACAGGGCATGTCAGTTGACGCAGTTTGTCTGCGCCCCGAGACAAATCCCAAGCGGCCATCATTTTCAAAGCCCCTTGGGCATGCGTCGGGCTGGCAACCAAGTGGGCATACAGCGCCATGCCGCGCGCATCCAACACCGAACCCGTGCTTTGCAACAATTTTTCCAACACACCCGGACTGCTCGCTTGGCGGGCAAACCAGCGCGGCACCATGCCCGTCATGGCCAACAACTTGGCTGTCGGCGGGAACAGCAAACCGGCCAAGCCCGGCAAGGGCAGCCACGCCGGGTTGATGCCGATCAGCACCTCGGGTTGCCAATGTTGATCCAACACCATTTGCATCGCGATGGCGGCCCCTGCCGAATGCCCGATGAAAGCTTGTACTGGCCAGTTCAAATGGTTCAGCAGTGCGCTGATGCTGCTGGACATGCCAGACAAGGACATGCCGTCCCCGCTGGACAAGCTGCTGAACCCATGCCCCGGCAAATCAATGGCCATGACTTGCGCGTGTTCAGACAACGGCAACAACAGGTCTCGCCAAGTGTGCAAAGACGCGCCAGTCCCGTGCAGTAACAGGACGCGCGGACCCTGTGTGCCGGCGGTTTGCACATGCCAGCGCACGCCAGCCACTGAGACAAACTGGCTTCGATCGCTGTGGGGCCAGTCGTGTCGCTGGCGTTCCCAGTCCATGTCTAGGCGCCGCCAGGCTGACGCCACACCGGTGCAGCGCCGGCAGGCGGGGGGCTTTGCCAAAGTGGGCGTGTCACGGCCACAGGCGCAGCCGGCGTTCTGCCCGATTGCACGGCTTGCACCGCTTGGGCCATGCGGTTGCTGTTGGCCATGGGCAGCGGCACATAACGCGCCCCCATGGCCAGCGCCAATTGCTGGGCTTGGGGCTCGGGTCGGGCACTGGTGTCGAGCCATATGGCGCTGAGGTGGTGACTGCGCCATGCGCGGGCCAAAGTGAGCGCATCCTCCAGCGCTTGGGCACGTCCGCCTTGGCCTTGCAAGCTGACATTGGGTCGGCCATCTGACAGCATGACCAAGCTGGGCGTGTGACCCAGCCGTTTTTCTGCCAACGCCACTTGCAGGCTTTGTTCAATGGCGCGCGCCAGTGGCGTGCCGCCGCCGCCCGGCAAACCCGACAAACTGCGTTTGGCGCGCACCAGCGATTTGGTGGGCGGCAACAGCACCTCGGCTTGCGTGCCCCTGAAGCCGATGACGCACACTTGGTCGCGCCTGGCATAAGACTGCGTGAGCAGCAACTCGACCGCGCCCTTGGCCTCGGCCAAGCGGTGCAAAGCGGCGGAGCCAGAGGCATCGATGGCAAAGATCAAACAAGTGGGGCTGTGCTCGGCATAACGGTGCACATGGAAATCTTCGGTGCGAATCGCCAGTTTGGCGCGCGAATGGCTGGGCAAGCGCCGCAATTTTTGGCGCGGCACCGCGGCATTGAGCGTGGCCAAAATGTGCAATCGGGCGCCTTGGCGTGGGTTGCCCGGACGGGGTGGCATGGGCGTGCCGCGCAGAAAACTGGGTTTGCGCGTGCCGCTGCGACCTTGCCCGCGACCTGATGGGGCGGGGGTGTTGGCTTGCGCCAATTGCGCCAACACATCAGCGGGCAGGCTGGCCAAGGCAGCTTCCAACAAGACCTCGGCCATCTCTTGCAGCTCTGACGCAGGCGGGTTGGGGAGCGGGTCTGGCGGTGTCTGTTCGAGGGCGTCGTCTGCAGGCGGTTCTTCGGGTGGCGATTCGTTGGGGGGCTCAGGCTCAGGCGGGGCGGCTTGTTGATCGTCGGGTGCGGGCACGCGGGTAGCGCGCGGTGTCAACACCAACCTGGCAGCGCGTCCCCAGTCTTCGTCTTGCACTTGGTCACTGCCTCGCAAGGCGGCCAGCAATCGGGCCAACCGCACCGTTGCCAAAGCGGCGCGCAAACTCTGCACGCCCAACGCATCGGCGGTCTGGCACACGGCACGCAACACCACATCGTCCAACGGCATGTTCAATGCATGCTCGCGCAAAGCAGGCAAGTCCATGGACGGCAAGCTGTCCAATAACCAACGTGTGTGTTCGTCTTCGCCGCCAGCACGACCCATGTGTCGCAAATCCAGCCAAATGCCCAATCGCTCTTGCAAGCCACCTGCCATCGGTGGTTCGTCTTCCAAGGATTCGTCGAGTGCCACCAAGCCGATGAACGTGTCTTGCGCTGCTTGGTGCCTGCCTGCGTTGACTTGGCCCATGTCCAATACCTGACCCAAGATGGCGGCGGTGTCGTCCGGCAAGCGCTCGGCCATGGGCAACAGCAACAAGGTCGGCGTGGGCTGTGTCAGCACGCCCGGTTGGTACACCGCACGACCCGCATGCAAGGTGGCGCCCAAGTCCAGTCCGCCCAACAGGCGCTCGCTGTCGGCATGGCCCGGCAGGCGGCGCAAAGCCGGGTGCATGCTGCTCAGCAAAGTCAACCATTCATCTCGCACAGGACCGTGGGGCGCGCGCAACCACACCCCGCGCAAACCTGTCGGGTCGACGCAAAGCGCAGCGGCAGCCCACAGCGCGTCGTCCCAGGCGAGGTTCACGCGCCGAGCACTTCCTCAAGCGCGCGTTGCACGCGCGCGCCCGAACCGGTGTCATCCAACGGATTGCGTCGCAAACGGTGACGCAAAGCCAAGGGTGCGATGTGTCGCAGGTGCTCGGTGGTGACCGACTTTTTGCCCAAGATGGCAGCGTACGCGCGGCTCGCACGCATCAATGTGAGCTCGGCACGCAATCCGTCCGTGCCGAGTTTTTGGCACAACTGCGCGCAGGTGCGCAACAAGTCATCGCTGGTTTGCACTTTCTCCAACCCCTTGCGCGCTTTGAGAATGTGTTTGCGCAGCAACTCGTTGTCAGCGGCGTAGCTTTCTCTGAAGGCTTGCGGGTCACGTTCGAACGCATCACGCCGCTTGATCACCAACACGCGTTGGTCCAAATCTTGGGGCGTGCGAACTTCAACTGACAAACCAAACCGGTCGAGCAATTGAGGGCGCAGTTCACCTTCTTCCGGGTTGCCGCTGCCGACCAATACAAAACGTGCAGGATGGCGAATGCTCAAGCCCTCGCGCTCCACCACGTTTTCGCCGGAGGCAGCCACATCGATCAGCAAATCGACCAAATGGTCTTCCAGCAAATTGACTTCGTCGATGTACAAAAAACCTCGGTTGGCTTGCGCCAACAAACCCGGAGAAAAAGCTTTGACGCCTTGGCTGAGTGCTTGCTCCAAATCGAGCGCACCGACCACGCGGTCTTCGGTGGCACCCAAGGGCAAATCGATGACCGGCACAGGCTTGCTTTCGGTGGCCACTTTGCTGCCCGATTTCCATCGGCTGCAATCGGGGCAAGCGGCCAAAGCACTTTGCGGGTCGCAGCCGTAGGCGCAACCTTTGACCACTTGGATGGGGGGAAGCAAATCCGCCAACGCTCTCACGGCGGTGGATTTGCCTGTGCCACGGTCGCCCAAGGCGAGGACGCCACCCACTTTGGGGTCGACAGCGACGATTTGAATCGCCAGTTTCATGTCGTCCTGGCCGACGATGGCAGAGAAGGGGAAGGGAATGGCCATGGGTGGATCTTACGAAAGGCGCACAGCAAGCTGTTCGCCATGCAGTATCAAGAAAAAATCAAGGCGAGCGTCAGTTCGGGGCAGGTTCGTACACACCTTCTAAGCGGTCTTCCAGTTCGTCACTGGCTTGTTGGAGTTGTCGCAGCGTGTCCGCGTCGGGCGTCCAATACGAACGCGCAGACGCTTCGATCAAGCGGTTGGCCAATCGGGCAGAAGCGGTGGGGTTGAGTTTGGCCAGACGCTCGCGCATTTCAGGGTTGAGCACAAAGGTCTCGGAGAGTTGTTTGTACACCCAAGGCTGCACTTGTCCGGTGGTGGCCGACCATCCCATGGTGTTGGTGATGTGCACTTCAATTTGCCGCACACCTTCATAGCCGTGTTCGAGCATGCCTTCGTACCACTTCGGGTTGAGCATGCGGGTGCGGGTTTCCAGCGCCACTTGCTCGGACAAACTGCGCACCGTGCCGTCGCCTCGGGTCTGGTCACCGATGTACACCGGCGTGTTGTCGCTGCCGCCTTTGGCTTGCCGCACCGCGCGGGTGATGCCGCCCAGCGTGTCGAAATAGTTGTCCACCGTGGTGACGCCGAGTTCCACCGATTCCAAGTTTTGGTAGGTGAGTTGGACATCGGCCAGCGCGCTTTTGAGCAAGCCTGGGTGCGACACCGGTTGACCACTCACGCCAAAAGCGAACCCTTTGCGTGAGGTGTAGGCATTGGCCAATTCGTCCTCGTCATCCCAGCAACCGTTGTCAACCAAGTGGTTGACATTGGCGCCGTATGTGCCGTCGGCATTGCCAAACACACGCAAGGCTGCGGTTGCCATGTCGCATTGGTGTGCTTGTTGGTAAGCCAAGGCGTGTTTGCGGATGAAGTTGTGTTCTTCCGGTTCATCGGCTTGCGCGGCCAGCAACGCGGCTTGCGCGAGCATTTTGATTTGCAATGGCAACAGGTCGCGGAAGATGCCCGAGAGCGTGACCACCACGTCGATGCGCGGGCGGCCTAATTCGGCCAAGGGAATCAACTGCGCGCCAACCAGGCGACCGTAGCTGTCAAAGCGTGGCTTGGCACCAAGCAAACGCAGAGCTTGACCGATTTGGCTGCCTTCGGATTTCAGGTTGTCACTGCCCCACAGCACGATCGCGATCGACTCGGGCAAGGGGTTGCCGTCTTCCATGAAACGCGCGATCAATTTGTCCGCTTGGCGCGCACCGTCTTGCACCGCAAATGCGCTCGGAATGCGAAACGGGTCAAAGCCGTGCAGGTTGCGTCCCGTGGGCAACACCTCTGGCGTGCGGATCAAATCGCCACCAGGGGCAGGGCGAATGTAACGGCCATCCAGCGCGTTCAACAGACCTTCAATTTCGCTGTTCTTGCCCATCAACGCATGGGTACTGACCAAGGTATCGAACAATTTGTCGCGCTCAGGCGAGACAGCCAAACCGCTCAACTCGGCGGCCTGCGCTGCGCTGCTGCCGTCGACGATGGCAGCAATGGCCTGCGGCGCGATCTCACCCAGGGCGTGACTGTCGGCCATGGCGCCGAGCATGTTCAGGTATTGCTCGCGCACATACGGTTTGCCCACCACATGCAAGCCGTGCGGAATCAAGGTGTATTCCAGTTCGAGCATTTGCACGGACAGCCGTTCGATGGCTTGGTTCACTTGCGTCAAACCCTCTGCATCCGCCACGGCCCACAGTGGTTCGGCGGGTGCCAAGTCGATGGCAGCGGCCTGTGCTTGAATCAATTCAGCCAGACTGCCCATGTCGCCCATTTCAGCAGGGCTGAGGTTGCGCCAACGGTCGATCGAGGCTTTGAGGTCAATCAGGCCGCTGTACAAACCGGCTTCTTCGACGGTCGGCGACAAATAACTGATCAGCGTGGCGCCGCCTCTGCGCTTGGCAATCGCGCCTTCTGACGGGTTGTTGGCGGCGTACAAATAAAAGTTGGGCAAATCGTCGATCAAACGGTCCGGCCAGCAACTGCCTGCCAAGCCGGTTTGTTTGCCCGGCATGAACTCGAGTGAGCCGTGGGTGCCGAAATGCAAAACCGCGTGCGCGGCGAAGTCTTCACGCAAATAGCGGTAGAAGGCTGAGAACGCATGGGTGGGCGCAAAGCCACCCTCGAACAACAAGCGCATCGGGTCGCCCTCGTAACCGAAGGCGGGTTGCACAGTGACCAACAGGTTGCCAAATTGGTGACCCAGCACAAAAATAGATTCACCGTTGGACAACAACTTGCCCGGTGCGGGCCCCCAATGGGCTTCGATGTCGGCCAAGTAGCGCTCGCGTCGCACATGGTCTTGCGCCGAGATCAACGTGTGCACGTTCGCGTCAGCGCCGTATTGCAAACGGTTGCCTTCCAAAATGCTTTGTTCGAGTGCTTCGCATGACGCGGGCAGGTCCACGCTGTAGCCTTGCGCTTTCATGGCTTTCATGGTGTTGTAGAGCGACTCGAACACGGCCAAGTAAGCCGCTGTGCCCGTGTTGCCTGCGTTGGGCGGAAAATTGAAGATGACCATCGCGACACGCCGTTGTGCACGTTCACTGCGACGCAACGCCACCAACTTGGCCACCCGCATCGCCAACATGGCTGTGCGCTCGGTGCAGGTGAACATGTCTTCTTGGTGATGGTCTTTGGTGAAGGTGCAGCGTTGGTGGCAACCGGTGCAAGTCACCCCCTCGGCGCCGGGGCGACCGCCATACACCATGGGCACCACCGAGCCGTCCAACTCTGGGATGGCGATCATGATGGTGGACTCCACCGGCAGCAAGCCACGGCTGGAACCGCCCCATTGGTCCAGTGTTTGAAATTCGACCGGATGGGCGGCGATGTACGGCACGTCCAATCTGCCCAAAATTTCTTCGGCGGCATGTGCGTCGTTGTAGGCGGGTCCGCCCACCAACGAAAACCCGGTGAGGGAAATCACTGCGTCAACCGTGCATTGGCCGTCTTTGATGAAAAACGCTTCGATGGCAGGGCGTGAATCCAAGCCCGTGGCAAACACGGGTACCGCTTGCAAGCCTTGCACTTCCAGCGCAGCGATGACCGCGTCGTAATGTTGCGTGTTGCTCGCGATCAAGTAAGAGCGCAACAACAGCACACCCACCCGGCCTTTGGCCACTGGCGGTTTGACCATCTGTGGCAATTGCGCCAAATCGGCATGCAAACGCGGTTGCATGCGCGGGTGGTAGACGCCAACCTCTGGGTACTCTGCAGGCGAGGCGACTTTGATCGCTGCGGATTTCTCCGGCAGTGCGTGTTTGGCATATCGGTCGACCAAATACAGCACCAGGTTGTGGATGTTTTCTTGCGAGCCGCCCAACCAATATTGCAAAGTGAGAAAGTAGGCACGCAAATCTTGTGCGGTGCCGGGGACGAAACGCAAAATTTGGGGCAAGCGGCGCAGCATTTTCATTTGGCGCGCGCCAGCCGAAGCGTCTTGCCCTGCTTGCGGTTTGCTGCCACGCAATTTTTTCAAGAACGCCATCGGACCGGTGCTGGGTTTGCCCATGTCCAACTTGCCCATGCGGGTGAGTTTGACCACCTCTGCAGCGGACATGATGCAAACCATGGCCGTGCAGTTGTCGCGTCGCGCTTGCAAGTCGGGCAAAATCGGGAGGAAGTGGTCTTCCAAAAACAACATGCTCACCACGATGATGTCAGCGCTGGCAATGTCCGCTTGGCAACGCGTCAGTTTGTGTGCGTCAGCGGCGTATTCGGACGCGGAATGGATGGCAAAGCTCAGACCAGGCACTTGCCGCACCAAGGCATTGCGAGCTTTGATGGCCGCGCTGTTGAGGTGCGTGTCCATGGTCAGGATGACCACTTTGACAGAACTGCTCGCTGAAGATGAATGGGCCATGCGGTTGTTGTGTGGCGGCAAATCGGATCGTGATTGAATGTGTCAATTGAAGTTGACATTACAAGATGTCTTGAAGAATTTCTAACTAGGGAAAACCCTTTAAAACGGAAAATACGATGAATGACTTTGACAGAACCGGTTCGGCGAGCGCTGCGACAGCGTTGAGCCGCAGTTCACCCAACATCAAGACCCATTGGCGCAGTTTGCTGGTGGCGTTCGTGGTCAGTTTCGCCGTGGCGGGCATCGGTTCGTGGCTGACTGTCTTGGATGCCTGGTATTTCCAACTCAAACAACCGCCTTGGAAACCACCTGACGCCGCATTTGGCGCCATTTGGTCAACGATTTTCAGTTTGTGCGCGATCAGCGCTTGGATGGGGTGGCATGCCTGTTTGTCAGGCCAAGAGCGTTTTCAGTGGCTGGCTTTGTGGGCGCTGAACGCGTTTTGCAATGTGTTTTGGAGCGTCATTTATTTCAAATGGCACCGGCCAGATTGGTCGCTGATTGAACTTTTGTTTTTATGGCAAAGCATTTTTTTATTGATAATATTTATTTACCCGCGCCGCCGTGCTGCCGCGCTGTTGTTGCTGCCCTATGGGGTGTGGGTCACCACCGCCGGGTTTTTAAACCATTCGACCATTTCGCTCAACGGCCCGTTTGGCTGACGGGCTGTCGCTTTACTTGAGCGTCAACCTAGGGTATCTGTCATCCGTTGTGGGTGCATACCGCGGTGTAAGCAAGAATACCGGGGTAGTTCCCCACTCGGGGCCATTTCAATCATCGGAGATATTCATATGACAAGTCGTCGCGAATTCGTAGTTCAGCTCGGCGTGGGTGCCACAGCTTTGTTGGCTGGTGGCCAAGTGTTTGCACAAGCCATGGTGGACGAAAAAGATGGACAGGCCGCGGCCCTGGGTTACAAAGCCGACACCAGCAAAGTCGATAACAAAAAATTTGCCTCACACAAATCAGACCAAAACTGTGCCAACTGCGCGTTGTTCCAAGGCAAAGCCAGTGACAAAGCGGGCGGTTGTCCTTTGTTTGCAGGCAAAAATGTGGCAGCTGCCGGTTGGTGCAGTGCCTGGGCCAAAAAAGGCTGATCCGGTTCTCGGTTTTCATTTTTCCCCAAACCCCTGTGGTCACAAGCCCCAGGGGTTTTTTGCATCCCACCGCGACTGACATGCGTTGGCAGGTGCTATGCTTGTCAGGGTATACCCCTTATTGTCAACTTCAATTGACACATTTAAGCTAGTCGGTGAGTGCCCATTGCCCAGTGGCAACTACCGCAGGAGAAGGCCACATGACCCCATTGTTAGACAGTATCAAAACGCCTGCGGATGTCAGGCGGCTGTCCAGCGCGCAATTACCGACCTTGGCCAATGAGTTGCGCAGTTTCTTGATTGAAACCGTTGGCAAGACCGGCGGCCATTTCAGCTCGAATTTGGGCACGGTGGAATTGACCGTGGCTTTGCACCATGTGTTCAACACGCCCCATGATCGGTTGGTCTGGGATGTGGGGCACCAAACCTATCCTCACAAAATATTGACCGGTCGCCGCGATCGCATGGGCAGCCTGCGCCAACTCGGTGGCGTCGCCGGTTTCCCCAAGCGCGATGAAAGCGAGTACGACGCGTTCGGCACCGCGCATTCCTCCACCAGCATTTCTGCCGCGCTGGGCATGGCCATGGCGGCCAAACAAAAAGGCGAGCAGCGCCACTGCGTGGCCATCATCGGTGACGGCGCCATGACCGCTGGCATGGCCTTTGAGGCCATGAACAACGCAGGCGTGTCGGACTGCAACATGCTGGTCATCCTGAACGACAACGACATGTCCATCAGTCCACCCGTGGGCGCGCTGAACCGTTACTTGGCGCAATTGATGAGCGGGCGTTTTTACACCACCGCCAAAGAGGTCGGCCGTCAAGTGTTGAAAAACGCGCCGCCCTTGTTTGAACTCGCGCGTCGCTTAGAACACCAAACCAAGGGCTTGATATTGCCAGCCACCTTGTTTGAAAAATTTGGTTTCAATTACATCGGGCCGATCGATGGCCACGATTTGGAAGCGTTGACTTCGACACTGCAAAACATCAAGCAGCTGAATGGCCCGCAGTTCTTGCATGTGGTCACCCGCAAAGGACAGGGCTACAAACTCGCCGAAGCCGATCCGATTGCCTACCACGGCCCCGGCAAATTTGATCCCAAAGTGGGTTTGCTGCCGCCTGCCACGGCGCCCAAACACACATTCAGTCAGGTGTTTGGCCGGTGGTTGTGTGACATGGCCGAACAAGACCCGCGGTTGGTTGCCATCACACCAGCCATGCGCGAAGGCTCGGGCATGGTCGAGTTCCATCAACGCTTCCCTGACCGTTACCACGATGTCGGCATTGCCGAACAACACGCACTCACGTTTGCAGCGGGTTTGGCTTGCGAAGGTTTGAAGCCAGTGGTGGCCATTTATTCCACGTTCTTGCAACGCGCCTACGACCAGTTGATCCATGATGTGGCCTTGCAAAAATTGCCCATGGTGCTGGCGCTTGACCGCGCCGGTATCGTCGGTGCTGACGGGCCAACGCACGCAGGTGTGTACGACATCCCGTTTTTACGTTGCGTGCCCCAAGTGAGTATTGCCTGTCCCGCAGATGAAAACGAATGCCGCATGCTGCTGAGCACCGCACATGCCCAAGACCACACGGTGGCCGTGCGTTATCCCCGCGGTGCAGGGGCGGGCACGGCACAAGCCGCCGGCTTGACCAGCTTGCCGTTTGGCAAAGGCGAGATCCGCAGACAAGGTCAATCGGTGGCGATATTGGCGTTTGGCACCTTGCTGTACCCCGCGCTGCAAGCGGCCGAGGCGCTGAACGCCACAGTGGTGAACATGCGCTGGGCCAAACCCTTGGACACCGAGTTGTTGCTTCAAGTGGCAGCCCATCACCAGGCCTTGGTCACGGTGGAAGAGGGCGCGCTCATGGGTGGGGCGGGTTCGGCGGTGCTCGAGGCTTTGCAAGACGCCCACATCAACTTGCCGGTGCTGCGAATCGGTGTGCCCGATGTGTTCACGGACCATGGCGACCCGAACAAAATCTTGGCCGGCTTGGGCTTGGATGCGGCAGGTATCGAAGGGTCTGTGCGCGGTCGCTTTAACCATTTGATCAGCACGGACGACAAGACCAACGCGGGCAATCTCAAATTGGTTGGCTGATAAAATTTTCGGCTTAACTTAACTGGATTGGAGTTCGCTCATGGATCGTCGTTCCGTACTAAAAAATGCAGGCATTGCAGGGGTGATCAGCGCAGGCATGGCGCCGGCCGTGCACGCACAAGAAGCCATTCGCTGGCGCTTGGCTTCCAGTTTCCCCAAATCACTGGACACCATTTACGGTTCGGCTGAGACCTTCGCTAAAAAGGTCAACGAACTCAGCGGTGGCAAGTTTGTCATTTCTACCCATGCCGCCGGTGAACTCATGCCTCCGTTTGGCGTGGTGGATGGCGTACAAAATGGCACGGTGGAAATGGCCCACACTGCGCCCTACTATTTCTTCGGCAAGGACGAAACATTTGCATTGGGTTGTGCGGTGCCGTTCGGACTCAACAGCCGACAAACCACTTCTTGGATGTTTCAGGGCAACGGCTTGAAACTGATGCGCGAGTTTTACAAGCAGTACAACATCGTGAATTTCCCTGGGGGCAACACCGGTTCGCAAATGGGTGGTTGGTTTCGCAAGGAAGTCAAATCGCTGGCAGACATCAAGGGCCTGAAGTTTCGTGTCGGCGGTTTTGCCGGCAAGGTGATTGAGCGCATGGGCGGTGTGCCGCAAAACATGCCCGGCGGAGAGATTTACCAAGCCTTGGAAAAAGGCACGATTGACGCTGCTGAATGGATCGGTCCTTACGACGACCAAAAATTGGGCTTCAACAAGGTGGCGCCTTTTTATTACTACCCGGGTTTTTGGGAGGGTGGCCCCGAACTCGACTTTTTCATCAACGAAAAAGCCTACAACAGTTTGTCTGCGGTCAACAAATCCATCATCGAATGCGCGTCTGCGTTTGCCCATGTGGATTGCCAAGCCAAATACGATGCGCGCAACCCTGGTGCACTGATGCAACTGGTGGCCAGCAAAACCAAGGTTTTGCCATTCCCCAAAGATGTCATGGACACCGCGTTCAAAGAGTCCATGGCTTTGTATGACGAGTTGAGCGCCAAAAACCCGAACTGGAAAAAGGTGTACGCGGACTATTCAGCGTTTCGCAAACAACAAAACCTGTGGTTCCGTTTTTCAGAGGCCTCGTTTGACAGGTACATGCAAAGCGTCAAGCTCTGAGGTAATCGCCACTCAAAAAAACCCCGTTGGTTAACAGCCAACGGGGTTTTTTCTTGGGCGGGGGCAAGGCAGACTGCACTTGGGTGTCGCGGCAGTCTGCCCCCAGCCTCACTTGCTGGTCGAATCCTTTTCCATGGACTCTTGCATCATTTTCATCGGGTCTTCTTCCGGGGTCTGGGTGGCCTCAGCGCCTGGTTCAGGGGCTGCATAGCCAGCGGCACCGTCTTGTGTGGCGTTCATCATTTCAAGTTGAACCTGCTCAGCACTCAAACCTTCTTCTTTGTCCAAGCCGCTGGAGACGATTTCAGGGAAGGCGATGATCAGGCCCACCATGATGATTTGGATGATGACGTAGGGCACAGCGCCCCAATAAATCTGCATGGTCGTGACCGGCGGAATTTCTTTTTGCGTCGGTTTGTCGAAGTACGCTTTGATCGGGGCGACGCTTCGCAGGTAAAACAGTGCAAAGCCAAACGGCGGGTGCATGAAGGACGTTTGCATGTTCACGCCAAGCAACACGCCAAACCAAATCAAATCGATGCCGAGTTTTTCTGCGACGGGGCCCAGCAATGGCACCACGATGAACGCCAGTTCAAAAAAGTCCAAGAAGAACGCAAGTATGAAGATGAGCGTGTTGACAACAATCAGAAAACCGACTTGTCCGCCGGGCAAATCACCCAACAAATGTTCCACCCAGACATGGCCATCCACCCCCTGGAACACCAGGCTGAAACAGGTGGAGCCACTCAAGATGAAGATGACAAAACTGGACAATTTGGTGGTCGAGGTCAATGCTTGTTTCAGCAGCGAATAGCTGAGTCGTCCGCGCACGGTGGCCATGATGATGGCGCCCAAGGCACCCATGGCGCCACCCTCTGTGGGGGTGGCAATGCCCAAGAAAATCGTGCCCAGCACCAAAAAGATCAGCAACAGCGGTGGAATCAGCACGAAGGTGACCCGCTCGGCCATGTTGGAGAGCAAGCCCAAGCGGGTGGTTTTGTTCAGTACCGCCAGCACAAAAGCCAACAGCACGCCGCTGCAAAGTGAGACCACAATCGTTTCGTCTTTCGCCGGATTGGCACCTGTGCTGCCTTTGAAGTAGTCCACGATGGCGGGGTAGCTTTCTGCCAAGGTCACAGCAGACAAAGTACACAAAATCGTCAAGAACAACAATGACAGCAAACCAGATTTACCGTTGTCTTCACGGATGGTGCGGGCCGACAAAGGCAAGGCAGGCACCCATTGCGGGCGGAAGATGGCCACGCCCATGATGAACAAGACATACATGCCGGTCAGCATGAAACCTGGTATGAATGCGCCTTTGTACATTTCACCCACGCTGCGACCGAGTTGGTCAGCCAAGATGATCAACACCAAGGAAGGTGGAATGATTTGCGCCAAGGTGCCCGAGGCAGCGATCACGCCCGAGGCGATGCGCCGGTCATAGCCGTAGCGCAACATGATGGGCAGCGAAATCAAGCCCATGGAAATGACGGATGCCGCCACCACCCCGGTGGTTGCGGCCAACAACGCACCGACAAAAATCACGGCGAAGGCCAGACCGCCACGCACCGGTCCGAACAATTGGCCGATGGTGTCCAGCAAGTCTTCGGCCATGCCAGAGCGTTCCAATATCAAGCCCATGAGCGTGAAAAACGGGATCGCCAGCAAGGTGTCGTTTTGCATGATGCCGAAGATGCGCAATGGCAAGGCTTGCAACAAAGCCTCGGGCAACACACCGAGTTCAATACCGATGAAGCCGAAAAACAAGCCGCAAGCGCCCAAACTGAACGCCACCGGAAAGCCCAGCATCAAGAAAATGATCAGCCCCAAGAACATGATCGGGGCCAGGTTATGACTAAAGAATTCCATGGTGTGGTCCCGTGTCAGTTGGTGTGGGGAAGGGATTTGGCTTCGGCCAATTTGCGAATTTCTTCAGCCAGTTCTTCTTCGGCGGATTTTTCGCCGGGCTTGAGCGTCGGGTCTGGGATGATTCCTTTGAGGAAGGCGACGCGCTTGATCAATTCGGACATGCCTTGCAACCACAACAAGCCAAAGCCCAGCGGGATCATGGCGTACACCGGCCAACGGATCAAGCCACCAGCGTTGGAAGACATTTCACCGCTGACGAGGCCTTTCCAGAAAAACGGCACACCAAACCACATCACGGCAGTGCACATGGGCAGCATGAAACAGGCAAAGCCAAAAATGTCGATTTGGGTTTGGGTGCGCCGTGTGAAGCGCGAATACACCACGTCGATTTTGACGTGCTCGTTTTGCAGCAAGGTGTAGCAAGAGGCCAGCAAAAACGACGCCGCAAACAAATACCACTGCACCTCCAAGAACGCGTTGGAGCTGTTGTTGAAAATTTTGCGTACCAAGGCGTTGATGGCGCTGATGAGGGTGGCCGCCAAGATCAACCAAATCACGTAGCGGTTGATCCAAGTGTTGAATCTGTCAACCGCGTTAGAAAAAGCGAGTAATCCCTGCATAGCCGGCTCCGTGGTAAGGGCAAGCGCGCATTCTATGCGCCTAGGTATGCACTTAAAAGCCTAGTGGCTGTTCTTGCGCGACAGCTTGCGGTAAAGGGTGGCACGGCTGATGCCCAGGGCTTTGGCCGCCTGCGCCACGTTGCCTTTGGCGTGGGCAACCGCTGTGTTGATCATGGCCAATTGGATTTGTTGCAGCGCGCCTGTAGTAGCCGGTTGTGACGGGTTGTTGCAATCATGCTGCAAACAACTGCGCACCTGCAAGTTCAAGCCAGACCACAGCGGTACATCCATGGTTTGAGACCGGTTGGCGCCGTCAAACAGCAAACCCGTGGGAATGGCAAACAAGTCGCTGGCATGTGGGGTGCTTTCGCCCACCATGTGCAGCATCTCGCGGGCCAACCTGTTGGCGCCCAACACTTCGCCATCGCTGTTGAGCAGCACCAAGCCGTCGTTGTCGTCACCCATCAAGCGGCCAGGCCAATTCAAGCGCAACAACAAATGGTGAGCTTGGCTCAGCAAATAAGCGTTGCTGATGCTGCGGGCAGACAAGGCCGCCAAATGCATCAGTTCGGGGCGTTCTTGGGTCATCACAGCGGTCAAGTCCAGCATGCCGATGCACTCGCCTTGGCCGTTCCATAACGGTGCTCCAGCGCAGCTGTAAACCGAGGTGTCTTTGAAGAAGTGCTCACCCCGGTGAAGCCAGACGGGTTTTTGTTCGATCAATGCCGCGCAAATGGCCGAGGTGCCAACCGCCTGCTCGCTCAAATCGATGCCGATGCGTGCAATCACATCGACCCGCCGGTCGTGCCGGTCGACACCTGCACCGACGTCGATCACCACGCCTTGCGCATCGGTGATCAGCGGAAAAAACGACGTGCCGGCGATCGCCCGTCCCAAACGCTCAAGCTCCGGGCGCGCGGCTTGGATCAGCTCGTGGTTTTGGTCAAGTGTGCGTTTGACATGCGCGCCAGACAAGGGGTCGAAACCGACTTGGTAATGCGGTTGCATGCCTTGCGCTAAACAGCGTTGCCAGCTTTGGCTGATCCAGTCGGCAACCAAGGGTGAATGCGTGTCGCCGTCATGCATGATGGCGGTTCTGGCCTGCTCTAGCTGAGACAGTCGTTGGACGGTGACGGAGGTGGTGCTCATGTACAGGTCACTGTCGGGCATGGCGCTGACGCGCCGCTTACCGCCACCCCAGCCATTCAACCGTTTTGATGCCAGCCAAGGTCAGCGCCAACGAGCCGAACAAATGTAAACCGGCCGTCAACAGCGCCGTCGCGTAGCGGGCATTCAGCAGCATCTGCACCACCTCACTGCTGAACGAGGAAAACGTGGTCAATGCACCGAGGAAACCGGTGACCAGCAGCAGGCGCCACAACGGGTCAAGCTCGGGCATCTGCTGAAACACCGCGACACAGACACCGACCAGGTAGCCGCCGATCAAATTGGCACAGAGCGTGCCCCAAGGCAGCCAACCCAGCATATTGAAGTGAACACTCAGTTGCCAGCGTGCCAATGCACCCAAACAAGCCCCTGTACAAATGGCAATCACAGCAGCCATGGCACTCACCCAGATAAAAAATGCATTATCAACGCTCGGCTGGCGTGGCGGCTTCAGGGCCGCATAATCCGCGCATGAAAAAAACTTATCCCTTGCATGTGGAAGGACGGCATCCTGACAGGGTGCTCGATGCCATCAAACACGATGTGCGGAAATATTTAAAACGCGAGCGCCGCCGACCTTTGCCTGCCGAGGTGGACTTTTGGGACTTTCAATGCCAATTCGGACCCAGTGCAGACGAAGCCTTGCCAGTGCATTTGTCTGAGGTGATTGCATCGATTGACGCGGCGGCCAAAGCGCAAGCCACGCAGGTGTATGTGGAAATCATCACCTGCCATGGCAAACGCAAACCGAGACCGGTGTTGCCCGAGGTCGCTTTGCTGCCGATGGACGACGACAAAAACGATTTACCCGAGTAAGCCATGTTGCAAGGTTTGCGCATTTTGGTCACCCAAGCCGATGTGTTCATGGGGCCGGCGTTGTGCCAAACACTGCAATCACATGGCGCCGTTGTGTTGGCTGACACATCCTCACTGACCGAGCCAGACGCAGCGTCGGCGTTGGTGAAGCAACATGGCCAAATCGATGTCTTGCTGGTGAATTTGGCTGTGCCTGCGCCGTCAACACCGGCAGCAGAGGTGGAGGAAGCCGAATGGCAGCGCCTGTTCAACACCATGGTGCATCCCATGCAACGCTTGGTCAAAGCGGTGTTGCCGCAAATGTTGTCACGCAAACGCGGCAAGATCATCGTCATGGGCAGTGCCAGTGCATTGCGAGGCATGAAGCGCTCATCGAGTTACAGCGCAGCCCGTGGCGCGCAACTGGCGTATGTGCAAGCTGTCGGTGTTGAATTGGCGCCGCACGGCATACAGGTCAACGCCATCGCGCAAAACTTCGTCGACAACCCCACCTATTTCCCGCCGCAGTTACAAGCCGACCCCCGGTTCATCGAGCGCTTGAAACGCGAGGTGCCGTTGGGCAGGTTGGTCAAGCCCGAAGAAGACGCCGAGTTCGCCGCCTACTTGTGCAGCAGCCACGCCGACTGCTTTGTCGGGCAGGTGTTCCCGGTCAGCGGTGGCTGGGCGGTGCGTTAGTCATTCGGCTTCCAACGCCACCAACTGATTGACCAATGCGGTGTGAAAGCGATCGGGGTTTTGCACATGCGGGGCGTGGCCGAGGTCGGGAAACAACACCAGTTGTGCGCCGGGAATGGTTTTGACGGCTTTGAGTGACAAGGCGCGGTAATTGCCCATGGTGTATTTGATGGGCTCGGATGCCATGTCTCTGCCGATGGCGGTGGTGTCTTTTTCACCGATCAACAGCAGCGTGGGCACTTTGATGTTGGGAAATTCGTAGAGCACGGGCTGATGAAAAATCATCACGTAGGCTTGCGCCGAATGTCTTGCCACGGTTTCTTTACCTGGGCCGCGGTACATGCCAGCGATCATTTGCACCCATGGCTCGTACTCGGGCTTCCATTCGTTGGCGTAATAGGTTTTGCGTTGGTATTGACGCATGCGCTCATCGGTTTGGTTCAATTCACGGGCATACCACTGGTCCTCGCTCAGTGTGGGTACACCCAGGGCTTTCCAATCTTCTAAGCCCAAGGGGTTGACCATCACCAATTGCGTCACTTCTGACGGGTACATCAGCGCATAACGCGTGGCCAACATGCCACCCATGGAGTGACCGATCACGGTGGCCTTTTCTATCTTCAGTGACTTCAACAAGGCATGTGTGTTGCTGGCAAGTTCAGCGAAGCTGTATTCGTAATTCAGTGGTTTGCTGGATTTGCAAAACCCCACTTGGTCGGGCACGATGACACGCAACCCCGCTTGTTGCAAGACCAGTGCGGTGTCATGCCAAGTGGCCGCGCAAAAATTTTTGCCATGCATCAACACCACGACCGGCGCTTTGGGCTTGGCGGGTTGGTAATCCAAGTACGCCATTTGCATCGGTTGACGTTGCGCAATGAATTGAAAATACGACACCGGCGCGGGGTAGTCGAAGCCTTGCAATTCAGGCCCATACACCGGTGCGTCGGCTTGCGCACCGCCGCTGATGGCCAAACAAATCAGCGCAAAGAATTTTTTCATGGGGTGTTCAAGCTGTTGCCAGCATGCCTTTGGTTTGGATGAATTTCACCACGCTGTCCAAGCCGCTGAGTGTTTTCAAGTTGGTCATGACAAAAGGTTTGAGGCCTTGTGCGCCGGTGCGCATGCGTTCGGTATCGGCCTTCATCACCTCCAGATTGGCGCCGACATGCGGGGCCAAATCGGTTTTGTTGATGATGAACAAATCGCTTTTGGTGATGCCAGGCCCGCCTTTGCGCGGAATTTTTTCGCCGGCCGCCACATCAATCACGTAAATGGTCAGGTCGCTCAGTTCCGGGCTGAAGGTGGCAGCCAGGTTGTCGCCGCCGCTTTCGACAAACACCACGTCCGCGTTGGGAAATTTTTCCAACATGCGATCGATGGCCTCGAGGTTGATGGAGGCGTCTTCGCGAATCGCCGTGTGCGGGCAACCACCGGTTTCGACACCCATGATGCGTTCAGCGGGCAGCGCACCGCTGATGGTCAGCAAGCGCTGGTCTTCTTTGGTGTAGATGTCGTTGGTGATCGCGATCAGGTCGTACTGCTCGCGCATGGCTTTGCACAGCATTTCCAGCAAGGTGGTTTTGCCTGAACCCACCGGGCCGCCGATACCGACGCGCAGTGGCGGGAGTTTTTTGCTGCGATGGGGAATGTGGTGAAGTGGTGTGCTCATGATCGGAACAATCTTGAATACTGGGTTTCGTGGCGCGCTGACAAAATGGCCAAGCGCGGGCTGAAGGCTTGCTGCCCATTGTCAGGCACAGCCAGTGCATGGTCGACCGCCTCTGGAATGGCCCTGCTCAAGGCGGCCAATATGCGTTGACCGCTGAGTTGTCCCAGCGGCACCGATTTCAAGGCGGCTTGCACCATGTTCTCTGCCCAGCCAAAGGCACAGCTCAACAAGCCCTGTTGGATTGGAATGTCTTGGGTTTGCAATGCCAGCGCCATGACCAAGGGCCAAGTGGGCGGCAGTTGTTCGCACAAAGCCATGTCGGTGCCGTTGGCTGAGGGGTGGTTGTGCAACCATGCCAGCAGCGAGCGACCCATTTGTTCGGTTTGCAAACGCATCTCATGGGTTTCTCTGGTTTGCAGCACCCATTGGCTGAGCTGTTGTAACTGCGCGGTGTCATGGCGTTGCCAAGCACGCATGGCTTGGGCCAGCACCGGCCATTCACTGCGTGCTTGGACCAAATGCAATTGGTCGATGAACCATTGAGAGGCGCTGTGTTCATCGGTGACCAAGCCGTGTTCCACGGCGGCCTCCAGCCCTTCAGAATAAGAAAAACCGCCCACCGGCAAGGCGGGTGAAGCCAATTGCATCAACCACAGCAACTGGTGGGCCTGCATGCCATTCGTGTCATGGGTCATGCCATGCGTACCTGCTCAGTGGTCATGGTGACAGTCAGGGCCATGCACATGCGGGTGTGGATGGTGATCGTGTGCGGCGAGATGGGCGTGGCCGTGCGAATGGTTGGCTTGGTCGCCATAGGCACCGCTTTCGGGCTCGAAGGTTTCGTTGACCTGTGCTACGTGCAAATGCATGGCGCGCAGCATGTCGGCCAACACATGGTCAGGCTCGATTTTCAAATGGTCAACTTGCAACTCGATGGGCACATGCCGGTTACCCAAGTGATAGGCTGCACGTGTCAGGTCGAACACACTGCCGTGCACGGTGTCGTGGGTGATGCGCAATACCGGTTGCGCCGCCGCTTGCACTTGCAGCAAAGAGCCGTCTTCGCCAATCAGCACATCACCCCCCCGCACGGTGGTGCCGCGCGGTAAAAACACACCCACGCTGCGTCCTTGGTTGTCGGTGGCTTCGAACCGGCTTTTTTGTCGGATGTCCCAATCCAGTGTCACGCTGTGCGCGCGTTTGAGCAAAGGTTTGGCCAGACCAGCACCTTGGCGCACGAGTTTTGAAAAATGGACCATGCTAAAACAGGAAATAACGTTGCGTCATGGGCAAACTGCTGGCGGGTTCACAGGTCAGCAATTGGCCGTCGGCACGCACCGCATAAGTTTGCGGGTCAATCGCCATGTGCGGTGTCAAATCGTTGTGCAGCATGTGCCGTTTGCCAATGCCACGGATGTTTTTCACCGCGCTCAAGGTTTTGTGCAGACCAAACCGTTCGCCGATGCCAGCGGCCAATCCGGCTTGGGACACAAAGCTGAGCGAGCCACGGTGCAATGCACCACCGAATGCGCCAAACATGGGTCGGTAATGCACTGGTTGCGGGGTGGGAATGGATGCATTCGGGTCACCCATGGCGGCCATGGCAATGAAGCCACCTTTCATGATGATGAATGGTTTGACGCCGAAAAACGCGGGCTTCCACAACACCAAATCAGCCCATTTGCCCACCTCGATGCTGCCCACCTCGTGGCTGATGCCGTGGGCAATCGCGGGGTTGATGGCCAGTTTGGACACATAGCGTTTGACACGCGCGTTGTCGTGCCGATCGGTGTCGCCCGGCAGAGGGCCGCGTTGCTGCTTCATTTTGTGGGCGGTCTGCCAGCAACGCATGATGACCTCGCCTACGCGCCCCATGGCCTGGCTGTCAGAGCTGAACATGCTGATCGCGCCCAAGTCATGCAAGATGTCTTCGGCTGCGATGGTTTCGCGACGGATGCGGCTTTCGGCAAATGCCAAATCCTCGGCAATCGATGGGTCCAGGTGATGGCACACCATCAGCATGTCCACATGCTCATCGAGTGTGTTGATGGTGTAAGGGCGGGTGGGGTTGGTCGAGGATGGCAACACATTCGCCTCACCCACCACTTTCAAAATGTCCGGTGCATGTCCGCCGCCCGCACCCTCGGTATGGAACGTGTGGATGGTGCGGCCTTTGAATGCGGCGATGGTGTCTTCGACAAAACCCGATTCATTCAAGGTGTCGGTGTGGATGGCCACTTGTGTGTCGGTGGCTTCGGCCACGTTCAAGCAGTTGTCAATCGCTGCAGGCGTGGTGCCCCAGTCTTCATGCAATTTCAGACCGATCGCGCCTGCGTTGATTTGCTCATGCAATGCGTTTGGCAGCGATGCATTGCCTTTGCCCAAAAAACCCAAGTTCATCGGGAAGGCGTCAGCGGCCTGCAGCATGCGTTCCAAATTCCAAGGCCCCGGTGTGCAAGTGGTGGCAAATGTCCCCGTGGCTGGGCCGGTGCCGCCACCCAGCATGGTGGTCACGCCACTGGCCAAGGCTTCTTCGATTTGTTGGGGTGCGATGAAATGAATATGGGTGTCAATCGCGCCGGCTGTCACGATCATGCCTTCGCAAGCAATGATTTCTGTGCCGGGCCCGATGACGATGTCCACGCCGGGTTGGGTGTCAGGGTTGCCCGCTTTGCCAATCGCAGCAATGCGTGAGTTCTTGATGCCGATGTCTGCTTTGACGATGCCCCAGTGATCGATGATCAATGCATTGGTCAACACCGCGTCCATGGCGCCACCGGCTTGTGCGCCGGTGCCAAGTGGTCCGTTGCGTGTGCGCTGCGATTGCGCCATGCCATCGCGTATGGTTTTGCCGCCGCCGAATTTCACTTCCTCGCCATGGCTGCCGGCGCGCAAGGTGTGATCGTCTTCCACTTGGATGATCAGGTCGGTGTCGGCCAAGCGCACACGGTCTCCCACCGTCGGGCCGTACATTTCTGCGTAAGCGCGTTTTTCTATGTGTGCCATCAGTGCTTGCCTTTCAATGCGCCTTGCACTTCACCGCGAAAACCGTAAACCTCTCGCCCGCCCGCATAGTCCACCAGTTCAACCGTGCGTTCTTGCCCGGGTTCAAACCGCACGGCGGTGCCTGATGCAATGTTCAAGCGCATGCCACTGGCTTGGTGGCGATCGAATTGCAAGCTGTGGTTGGTTTCTGCAAAGTGATAGTGCGAGCCGACTTGGATGGGCCGGTCGCCCGCGTTTTTCACCAGCAAGGTGCAAGTGCGTCTGCCTGTGTTCAATGCGTGTTGACCGGCGTCGATGAACATCTCGCCTGGAATCATGCGGCTCATTTGCGGCTTTCCCACCAAATGCCAGCGAGCACCACCACCAGCACCAGCAGTCCCATGAAATCAGAAGCGTGCGAATGCGGAGAAGGTTCGCCATGACCAGGATGCGCCATGGCCTGTGTGACGGCGAGCAATGCAAGGGAAGCAAACAACTTCAACATGAGGGGGTCCTTTACAAAATGAGGCGTTCAAACAATGGGTTGATGGACAGTGACGAGTTTGGTGCCATCAGGAAACGTGGCTTCCACTTGAATGTCTGGAATCATGTCGGCGATGCCGTCCATCACATCCGCGCGCGTCAAGATGTTGCGGCCTTCGCTCATCAATTGCGCGACTGTCTTGCCATCGCGCGCGCCTTCCATGACCGCGGCGCTGATGAATGCCACGGCTTCGGGGTAATTGAGTTTCAAACCCCTGGCCTTGCGCCGTTCAGCCAACAGCGCGGCAGTGAAGATCAACAGTTTGTCTTTTTCGCGGGGCGTGAGTTCCATGGTCTGGGCTGCAAGTGAGTCAATGAACGTTTCGGATTGTGATGCAAATGGCGTGCCTTGGGTTGCACCCCTTTGGGGATCAGCAGGTCGCATGGTTTTGGTGCAGTTCGCAGCCGATGGTGTGTTGTGCTGGTGCATGGGCACCCCAAAGACAGGCATGAACCCGTTAAAAAGCTTTGATGGGCATCTTTTGCGGCATGGCACAAGGCTTGCAAAGGCTAAGGGCGCAGCCCACAAGGCGCGTTTCTTCTAACCCTTGAATTGATTTGGAGCCCATCGCATGTTTAACCGTCGCTTTCATTTGAAAACCCTGGTCGCTGCCGCCGCAGTCGCCAGCGGATCTTTGTACATGACCGCAGCACAAGCCGCCGACACCATCAAAGTCGGTGTGTTGCACAGCCTCTCGGGCACCATGGCCATTTCTGAAACCGTGTTGAAAGACACGGTGCTCATGGCCATTGATGAAATCAACGCCAAAGGTGGCGTGCTGGGCAAAAAGCTCGAGCCCGTGATCGTCGACCCGGCTTCCAACTGGCCTTTGTTTGCTGAAAAAACCAAACAGTTATTGGGCCAAGACAAAGTGGCCGTGATTTTCGGTTGCTGGACATCGGTGTCACGCAAATCTGTGTTGCCCGTCGTGGAAGAAATGAACGGCTTGCTGTTCTACCCCGTGCAATACGAAGGTGAAG
>CANGZG010000002.1 GCA_947458415.1 Comamonadaceae bacterium
GATGGGGTTGCCTGTGATTGAGGTGGTGACGAATAAAACAATGACCAGCAACACCAAGCCAGCGAGCAATGTTTTGTAGAGAGATTGAAGTATGGGTGCCATGGATGACCTTTTGAGTTAAAGAAGATTGAGCAACTTCAGACGAAAACCAAAGAAGTTTTATTTTGCCATTGATTTATGTTGATTTAGGAGGGGTTGACCATCACCAATTTCCCCATGACTGCGCGGGAATTCATGCGTTGGTAAGCCGCAGGCAATTCATGCATCGGCATGGTTCGGTCGATGGGTGGTTTGATTTTTTTCTGTTGGTACCAATCAAGCAATACCTGCATCATTTTGGCGTTGTTCGCGGGTTCACGTTTGGCAAAATCTCCCCAGAACACGCCCATCAACGATGCGCCTTTCAACAGCGGTAAATTCAGTGGAACAGAGGGTATCGGGCCTGATGCAAACCCCACCACCAAGTAGCGCCCACGCCAGGCAATGGATCGAAAAGCGGGTTCGGTGAATTCGCCGCCCACCGGGTCGTAAATCACGTCCGGGCCTTTGCCGCCAGTTAATTCTTTCAACTTATCCCTGAACTGGTTGTCGCTGTAATTGATGACATGGTCTGCGCCCAGTGTCAGGCAAAAATCACATTTCTCCTGGGTAGACGCGGCGGCAATCACTTTGGCTCCCATGGCTTTCGCGATTTGAATCGCGGACGTTCCCACACCGCCTGCCGCTCCCATGATGAACACTGTTTCGTGGGCTTGAAGTTGTGCCCTGTCAACCAGTGCGTGGTAAGAAGTGGCATAAATCATGATGAATGCCGCTGCATCTACCGAGTCAAATCCAGAAGGCAATGGCAGGCATAAATTGGCAGGTGCCAAGGTGTGGGTGCCAAACCCGCCGGTTCCACTGAGGCAGGCCACCGATTGACCGACTTTCAAATTCACCACGCCTTTGCCAATGGCTTCCACGATACCCGCATATTCTGAGCCTGGGACAAAAGGCAAAGCGGGTTTCATTTGGTATTTGTTTTGAACAATCAACACATCCGGAAAATTCAAGCTGGCGGCTTCAATGCGAATCAACACTTCGTTGTCAGCCGGTGTCGGTGTCGGCAGTTCTTTCCATGTCAAGGCTTCAACGCCAATGGGGTTTTCACAAAGCCAAGCATGCATGATTCGTTCCTTGGGTAAAAGTGCGGGTTGTGCGGGACTTGGGGTCATCCTCTCACCCTACAATCGGGTTTTAGAGGGCAATTCATGAGAATTTTGATTTCAAACGACGACGGCTACCAAGCTCCTGGCATTATCGCTTTGTTTAATGCCATGAAAAAAATAGCCGATGTTGAAGTGGTTGCCCCCGAGCAAAACAACAGCGCCAAATCGAACGCCCTGACATTGCATTCACCCATCTACATCCGGCAAGCTGAAAATGGCTTCAGGTACGTCACGGGAACCCCAGCAGATTGCGTTCACATCGCACTGACCGGTTTATTGGGTTACAAACCCGACTTGGTGGTTTCGGGCATCAATAATGGCGCAAACATGGGAGACGACACCATTTACTCTGGCACGGTGGGTGCGGCCATGGAGGCGTATTTGATGGGCATTCCAGCCATCGCATTCAGTCAAGTTGAAAGAGGCTGGGGAAATATCGACGACGCTGCCCAATGGGCCATGGGCTTTGTTCAAAACATGACGCAACCATCGTTATCTCAAAATGCCCCATGGTTGTTGAATGTCAACATTCCCAACAAACCATTCAAAGAGTTAAAAACCTCAAAAATTTGCAGATTGGGCAGAAGGCATCCGGCTGAACGAGTCATTACCCAAGAAAACCCGCGTGGTGAAACCATGTATTGGATTGGTGGTGCAGGGCTTGCCAAAGATGAAGCACACGACACAGATTTCTACGCCACTTCACAAGGGCATGTGGCCATCACGCCTTTGCAAGTCGATCTGACGGATCACCAAGGTTTGGCCAGTTGGCACGATCGCATGAACCGCTTGGAAAAGGCCTCATGAGGTCTCGCCCGAGTTTCCCAGCGAAATTGGAGACCAACCCACCCCAAAAGTTGGTCAAGCCTTCCTCGCCTTTGAGTTGGGTATCAGGCAGTTCATCCAAGAAAACCCCAGTGGCGTCTGCTGCCGCTTCAGGACTGGGCCTCGACTCATCCACCGTCAGGGCCATGATGGTGAAAAAATTGGCAGAGGGGGGCGTTGAAGATGAAATGGTTTTGAATGCCTTGCTCGCGGTCGAGCGTCATCAGTTCCTCGACTCAGCACTCGCCAATCAAGCATACGAAGACACCAGTTTGCCCATTGGTTTTGGTCAAACCATTTCTAAACCCAATGTGGTGGCACGCATGATTGAATTGTTGCGGCAGGGCAAGAATTTGAAGATCACGGGGAAATTGGGCCGTGTGTTGGAAATTGGAACGGGTTGCGGTTACCAAGCAGCATTGTTAAGCCATGTCTCCCAAGAGGTTTACAGCATTGAACGCATCAAGGGTTTGTACGAGCGCGCCAGAGAAAATGTGCGTCCGATGCGCTTGGGCAATTTGCATTTGTTGTTTGGCGATGGCATGCAGGGCTACCCGTCGGGGGCGCCTTACGCAGGGATCATCGCAGCAGCGGGTGGCGATAACATACCCGACCAATGGATCGAGCAATTGGCTGAGGGGGGGCGACTGGTTGCACCCATGTCAGTGACAAAAGGAAGTCAGAGTTTGGTGGTGATTGACAAAACACCTGCTGGCATTCAAAAGACAGTGCTCGAACAGGTCAATTTTGTTCCCTTGGTATCAGGTGTGCTCTGAATGAAATTTGCCATTGCATCGAGTTCGCGAGTGAAACTCATCTTGTCATGCCTGTTCACAGCGGCCATTGTTTCTGCATGCGCCACAACGGGTCGCGGCATGCCTGCGCCAGTTGAAGACCGCAACAAGCCCAAAACACCAACTGTCAGTAAACCCGCGAAGACCGAGTCGCAGCGGCCTGTCAGCAAAGCACAAAATCCTGTGGCGGTGGCCGATTCCGCGACCAAGCCTGGTTACTACACCGTCAAACCCGGCGACACATTGATACGCATTGGTCTGGACCACGGTCAGAATTGGCGTGACATCATCCGCTGGAATTCGATTGAAAACCCGAATTTGATCGAAGTTGGTCAAGTCTTAAGGGTGTTGCCACCTTCCGCAGAAGCCGTTGCTGAATCGGTGGTGGTCAAACCGGTGACCTCCCCAGGCACCGTGACCACAGGACAAGAGCCCGCAGCCGGCACTTCCAGTGCCAAACCACCCAGCAGTGTGCCTGCCGAGGCCCCTGACGAAACCCAATTTTTCAGCTGGCCTGCCGCTGGCTCAGTGCAATCTTCTTTTGATGAGTCCAAAAACAAAGGCATAGACATTGCTGGAAAGCTCGGCGACCCGGTGTTGGCCTCGGCTGATGGCCGAGTGGTCTATGCGGGCGCTGGTCTCAGGGGTTACGGCAATTTAATCATCCTTAAACACAGCAATAACTTTCTGACTGCCTATGCCCATAACCAAACATTGTTGGTAAGAGAAGAACAGTCTGTGAAAAAAGGTCAAAAAATCGCCGAAATGGGCAGTTCAGATTCAGAGCAAATCAAATTGCATTTTGAAATTCGCAAACAAGGTAAGCCAGTCGATCCCATGAAACTTTTACCCAATCGCTGAGCCATTGAATGTCTGAGACGACCGTTGCTTCCGTAGAAGACAAAAGCCTGCTGATTGAATCGATGGATCTGGAGGCACAAGGCATTGCACACCGCCCAGATGGGAAAGTGGTGTTCGTTGAAGGTGCGCTTCCTTTTGAGCGCGTTACAGTGAATGTGCATCGCAAGAAAAATCACTGGGAGAAGGGAACCGTCCAACACATTCTGCAAAAGTCCTCACAACGGACGAGGGCTGAGTGCGAGAGTTTTGGTATGCATGCTGGGGCCTGTGGCGGTTGCAAAATGCAGCATTTGAATCTGTCTTCGCAAATTGCGGTGAAGCAACGTGTGCTTGAAGACAACCTTTGGCACATTGGCAAAGTCAAAGCTGATGTGGTGCTGCGTCCCCTCCAAGGTCCTGATTGGGAATACCGACACCGGGCCAGGTTGTCCGTCAGGTATGTGGTCAAGAAATCAAAGGTATTGATTGGGTTTCACGAACGCAAAAGCAGTTATGTCGCTGACATGAGCAGTTGCAAGGTTTTGCCGAGACGAGTGAGTGATTTATTGTTGCCACTTCGTGGATTGATCGGTGACTTGAGCGTCCGTGACCAGTGCCCGCAAATTGAAGTTGCGTGTGGTGAAACGAGCATCGCACTCATTCTGCGCCATTTGTCACCTTTGACAGACCATGACGTGCAAAAGCTCAGAGATTTTTCTGAACATCACCATGTTCAGTGGTGGTTACAACCCAAAGGCATTGATTCTGTTGAACCGTTAGACGCAATCGATCCTTCTTCTGATCAAAACAGTTTGTATTACGCGTTGCCAGCATTTGATTTGAAAATGTTTTTTCGCCCAACAGATTTCACACAAGTCAATCCTGCCATCAACAAAGTATTGGTTTCGCAGGCCATTCGCTTGCTTGACATACAAGCTGAAGATGCTTTGGTGGACTGGTTCTGTGGTTTAGGAAACTTCACGCTGCCGATGGCCACTTTGGCGAACAAAGTGGTTGGTGTTGAAGGCAGTCAAGCATTGTTGGATTGGGCCCAACATAACCTTGAAAGGAACAACCAATCGCGTCATGCGGCTGGCTTGAATGGCTTGGCGCCCGTTCAATTCAAGGCTCACAATTTATTTGACATCACCGCTGATGCTTTGGCGCAGTATGGTGTGAACACCAAATGGTTGATCGATCCGCCGCGTGAGGGCGCATTCGCGTTAATCAAAGCCCTGACTGAATTGCTTGACGAAAACTCACAACAGACTTGGACACCACCCCAACGGATTGTGTATGTCAGCTGTAACCCTGCAACGCTGGCCAGAGATGCAGGTTTGCTGGTCAACGTGGCCGGCTACAAGTGCAGCGCTGCGGGCATGGTGAATATGTTTCCGCACACCGCCCATGTGGAGAGCATTGCCGTGTTTGAACGGCCATGAAAAAAGGCTCCGAAGAAGGAGCCTTTTTTTGACAACAACCCAAGTTGCTTATTCTCTTTCGCCACCCATGATTCCCAAAAGTGCGAGCAAACTTTGAAAAACATTGACCAGGTCTAAGTAAAGTGCAAGCGTGGCTGATATGTAGTTGGTTTCTCCGCCGTCAATGATTTGTTTGATGTCATAAAGCATGTAAGCGCTGAAAATACCAATCGCCATCATGGAAATCACCATCATGCCAACCGTGGACCCAACAAAAATGTTGACGATGCTGCCGACCATCAAAACGATGGCACCGACAAACAGCCATTTGCTCATCCCGGAAATGTCGCGTTTGATGAAGGTCGCCAAACTTGCCATCAGAAAAAATACGCCAGCCGTGCCGCCAAACGCCGTCATCACAAGCGAAGTTCCGTTGCTGAAGCCCAGCACCATGCCAATCATTCGTGACAGCATCAGGCCCATGAAAAAAGTGAAACCCAGCAAAACGACAACGCCTTTGGCGGAATCCTTGGTTTTTTGGATGGCATAAATGAAGCCAAAGGTTCCCGCAAGAAACACAATCAGGCCCAAGCCGCCTGACAGGTAACGACCTACACCAGTGGCCACACCCATCCACGCACCCAGCACGGTGGGGATCATGGTCAATGCCAGCAGCCAATAAGTGTTGCGAAGAACTTTGTTTCTTTCCGTCGAGACGATGACATCATCACGGTAGGAAATGGTTTGAATTTGATCAGTCATAGGAAACTCCTCTTTTTGACACATCTCATCATATGCGATCAATCCATGTTGATTCAAGAACAAGGTTAATATAAAAACTAAGTTTTAAAAAATTCAACGGGTTGTCAAATACAAGACTTTGAAACCATTCTGCATGCTGTGTTGAAGTTATGCTCATCGCCACACAACGCATTGAAATCCCATGAAAAGCAAATTTTCCCTTGAATCAGAAGACGTCAAAGCGATTGCCCAGGCCGCGGAAGCCGAGGCCAAGAAAAACAGTTGGGCCGTCTGCATCGCTATCGTTGACGACGGAGGCCACCTCTTGTGGCTGCAGCGGTTGGATGGTGCTGCCCCCATCTCGGCCCATATCGCCCCCGCCAAGGCCCATACTGCTGCGATGGGCAGGCGCGAGACCAAGGTTTACGAAGACATCATCAATGGCGGTCGGTACTCTTTTTTGAGTGCACCTTTGATCGAAGGCATGCTGGAAGGCGGCGTGCCGATTGTCAAAGACGGTCAAGTCATCGGGGCTGTCGGCGTCAGTGGCGTCAAGTCAACCGAAGATGCCCAAATTGCCAAGGCTGGCATTTCTGCACTGGGCCTCTAAGCGACGTCAATAAGTGAGCCGTTCAGGTTTGATTTCCTGAATGATGGTGGTTGCGATCTCTTCAATGCTTTTCGTGGTGGTGGATAACCAACGTATGCCATTCATGCGCATCATGGATTCGGCGGCTGACACTTCGAACTGACAATTTTCCAGACGGGCGTATTTGGAATTCGGTCTGCGCTCGTTGCGAATTTCACTGAGTCGGTCAGCAGAGATCGATAAACCAAAAATTTTGTTCAAGTGGGGTCGCAAGGCGGGTGGCAATTGTTGCCTTTCAAAATCCTCTGGTATCAGCGGATAGTTTGATGCTTTCAGTCCGTATTGCATGGCCAAATACAGGCTGGTCGGTGTTTTGCCGCTGCGACTGACGCCTACCAATATGACGTCAGATTTTTCAAGGTCTGTGTTTTTTTGTCCGTCGTCGTGTGCCAAGCTGAAATTGATCGCTTCAATTCGGTCGTGGTAAGCCTTGCTTTTGCTGATGTCTGAAAAGCGACCAATCCGATGGTTGGATTTGATGCCCAGTTCAACTTCCAGCGGTTTCACAAAGGTGCTGAACATGTCCATGAGCAAGGCGTTGGTGCCGGTGCTCAAGATGTCTAGCAATTCGTCTTTGGCCAAGGTGGTGAATACGATGGGTTTGACACCTTCCTTTTCACACGCCAGGTTAATTTGTTCAACCGCGTGGTATGCCTTTTCTTCGGTGTCTATGAAAGGCAGTCGAATGTGTTTGGCTTGAATTTCAAATTGCGCCAAGATGGCATTGCCAAAGGTTTCAGCCGTGATACCTGTGCCATCAGAGACAAAAAATACGGTGCGGTTTTGCATATTCAAATGAAGAGGTGGTTGGCAGTTGGCAAGCTTTAAAATAGACCAACAGGATTAAATCATGCGCTGCCATTGGAATGAAATTCATCTAATTTTCTCAATGCCTGCTCGCATGTCCAACAAGACTTCACTTACAAGGACTTGTTGCGCAACAGTTTTAACTTTTGGAGTACTTTCATGTCTGTTTTGTTTGATTCAACGGCGCTTGTGGTGCCCTTTGAAAAGCTGCGTATGTCTGATGTTGACGCAGTGGGAGGCAAAAATGCCAGTTTAGGGGAGATGATTTCTCAATTGCCATCCGGTGTCAGTGTGCCAACTGGGTTTGCCACCACCGCACATGCATTTCGTGTATTTTTAAAACATGACCATTTGGATCAACGCATCGAGCAAGTACTCCAAAATTTAGACTCGGAAAACATCAACGATTTGTCCACGACCGGTGCATCTATTCGCTCATGGATTCTGAATCAACCTTTTCCCGCATCTTTGGAGTCAGAAGTTCGCCAAGCGTTCGCCACGCTCAATGCTGGTGCAGACAGTGCCTCTTATGCGGTCAGATCATCTGCCACCGCAGAAGACTTGCCAGACGCTTCATTCGCTGGACAGCAAGAAAGTTTTTTGAATGTCCAAGGCATTGAAGATGTACTTGTGAAAATCAAAGAAGTGTTCGCCTCTTTGTACAACGACCGGGCCATCAGTTACCGAGTGCACAAGGGATTTGTACATGCAGATGTGGCATTGTCTGCAGGCGTACAAAAAATGGTTCGTTCTGATTTGGCGACTTCTGGGGTCATGTTCACGATTGACACAGAATCAGGATTCAATGATGTGGTGTTCATCACCTCGAGCTACGGTTTGGGCGAAACCGTGGTGCAAGGCGCGGTCAACCCCGATGAGTTTTATGTTCACAAACCGATGTTGCGCGCCGGTAAACAAGCGATTGTCAGAAGAAGTTTGGGATCCAAATTGATACAGATGAAATTTGCCACCGAAATGGAACGACAGCAATCGGGCAAATTGGTGGTCACCGAGGATGTGCCCTCTGAATTGAGAAACCGTTATTCACTGACAGACGATGACATCTGTCAATTGGCCCAATACGCTTTGACCATTGAATCCCATTACGGTCACCCCATGGACATCGAGTGGGGCAAAGACGGTCTGGATGGCAAGTTGTACATCCTGCAAGCCAGACCTGAAACTGTCAAAAGCCAATCCAAAGGCAAAGCCGAACACAAATACAAATTGAAAAACAAAAGCACAGTGCTGGCGGAGGGCAGGGCGATCGGACAAAAAATTGGAACAGGGCCTGTTCGGCTGGTCAGTCATATTTCGCAAATGGACACGGTACAACCTGGCGATATTTTGGTCACTGACATGACCGACCCCAATTGGGAGCCGGTCATGAAAAAAGCCAGTGCCATCGTCACCAACCGTGGGGGAAGAACATGTCATGCAGCCATCATCGCGCGTGAACTTGGCATTCCAGCTGTGGTGGGATGTGGCAATGCCACAGATGTCTTGCAGGCTGACAGTTTGGTGACGGTGAGTTGCGCAGAAGGTGACACGGGTTTCATCTACGACGGCTTGCTAGAGACAGAAGTGTTTGAAGTCAAGCAAGGGGTGATGCCTGAGATTGCAACCAAGATCATGATGAACATTGGCAACCCCAGCATGGCGTTTGATTTCGCGCAGTTGCCCAATGCGGGTGTGGGGTTGGCTCGATTGGAATTCATCATCAACAACAACATTGGCGTACATCCCAAAGCCATTTTGGACTATCCCAACATCGATTTAGAGTTGAAAAAAGCCGTTGAATCCGTAGCTCGCGGTCATGCTTCACCCAAGGCATTTTTCGTTGACAAGGTGACTGAGGGTGTTGCAACCATTGCGGCTGCTTTTTGGCCCAAGCCTGTGATCGTGCGGCTCTCCGATTTCAAATCGAATGAATACAGAAAATTGATTGGCGGTAGTCGCTATGAACCGGAAGAAGAAAATCCCATGCTGGGTTTCCGTGGTGCTGCACGTTATTTGAGTGCCGACTTTCAGCAAGCATTCGCCATGGAATGCCAAGCCTTGCGCAGGGTCAGAGAAGACATGGGTTTAACCAATGTTCAAATCATGGTTCCTTTCGTCAGAACCGTGGGTCAGGCCAAGCGTGTGGTTGACCTGTTATCGCAACAAGGTTTAGCCAGAGGTGAGAACGGTTTGAAGTTGATCATGATGTGTGAAGTCCCCAGCAATGCGTTGTTGGCAGATGAGTTCCTTGAATTTTTCGATGGCTTTTCCATTGGGTCCAACGACCTGACGCAATTGACGTTGGGTTTGGACAGGGATTCCGGCATGCCACTGCTTGCAGCAGATTTTGATGAGCGAGACCCTGCCGTCAAACTGTTGTTGTCCAAAGCCATTGAAGCCTGCCAAAAACAAAACAAGTACGTCGGTATTTGTGGCCAAGGTCCAAGTGACCATTTGGATTTTGCGAAATGGCTGGTCAGCAAAGGAATTGAATCCATTTCACTTAATCCTGACAGTGTGATCGCCACTTGGCATGCGCTTGCAAATTAAATGCCTTTGCCCCCAGAAAAATGATTAGAATGTAAGGCTTTTCACCTTGCCGCACCACTGTCGACGCTGTGGGCGGCTCAATCCACAAGGAGAGTTCATGCGTCATTACGAAATAGTTCTTTTGATTCACCCCGACCAAAGCGAGCAGGTTCCTGCCATGTTGGAACGCTACAAAGGCTTGATCACCAACGGCGGCGGCAAAGTTCATCGTTTGGAAGACTGGGGAAGACGTCAGTTGACTTACATGATCAATAAACTGGCCAAAGCACATTACCTGTGCTTGAACATTGAGGCCAACCAAGAAGTCATGGCCGAGCTGGAGCATGCCTTCAAATTCAACGATGCAGTGTTAAGACATTTGACCGTATCAAAGAAAAAAGCCGAAACCACGCCTTCTTTGATGATGAAAACGGTTGAGCGCGAAGAAGCCCGCAAAACCCAACACACTGAATTCCAAGCCTGATTTCATTGACCAGATGTGAACCGAGTCGATTTGATGGCGCAGCTGGCAGAGATTTCTGCGTTGCGTTACACCCCTTCAGGACTGCCTGTCGTGGAATGTCGACTGAATCACGAGTCTGAAATTGAAGAAGCCGGGATTGTGAGGAAAGTGAATTTGAATTTGAAGTCAAAAGCCGTTGGCATATTGGCAGAAAAATTGATTCGACAACCTCTCAACACCTCTTTTTTGTTCTCAGGTTTTTTGGCATCTGGCACCAAGTCCACATCAGTCATTTTTCATATTCACTCGTACCAAACAGTTTCCTAGGAGCCCCACATGGCCACTTTCAAAAAGTTCAACAAAGACAAGCGCCCAAAGCGCAACACCCAATCGTTGCTGTTCAAACGCAAACGGTTTTGCCGTTTCACGGTCACTGGCGTTGAAGAAATCGACTACAAAGACATTGACACGTTGCGTGACTTCATTGCAGAAAACGGAAAAATCATTCCAGCTCGTTTGACTGGCACGCGCGCGATTTACCAGCGCCAATTGAACACAGCCATCAAGCGTGCCCGGTTCTTGGCCATGCTGCCTTACACCGACCAGCACAAAATCTAAGGAGCGGAACATGCAAATCATTCTTCTTGAAAAAGTCGTCAACCTTGGTAACTTAGGCGAGGTTGTCAAAGTCAAAGACGGTTATGCCCGTAACTTTTTGATTCCTTCAGGTCAAGCCCGTCGTGCGACAGGTGAAGCCATCAAAGAATTCGAAGCCCGTCGTGTTGAACTGGAAAAAGCAGCGCACGAGAAATTGCTTGCTGCGCAAAGCCAAGGCGAAAAACTGCAAGGAACCACCGTCAAGCTCACACAAAAAGCGGGTGTGGATGGTCGTTTGTTCGGTTCAGTCACCAATTTCGATATTGCCGAAGAGTTGAACAAAATGGGTTACGGCGTATCCAAGGCGCAAATTCGCATGCCCAAGGGTCCCATCAAAACCGTGGGCGATTCCCCGGTTTCCGTGTCATTGCACACCGATGTCTTGGTTGACATCCAAGTGGCTGTCTACGGCGAATCTGCATGATTTCGTGGTAATTTGAAAAAGCCGCTCCTTGGGGCGGTTTTTTTTTGCCAGTTATGCACAGCTTAACGAGACAATTTGACCGGTTCTCCACAAACTTATCCCATGACAACCGGCACTCAATTCAATACGATTGATGTTTGAGAGGATCACCATGTCTGTCGTTTTTCCGGAGTTTGAAGAATCTTCTTCATCCATCGACCGTCAAATCGCGCAATTGCGCATTCCACCTAACTCTGTCGAGGCGGAATCGAGTGTGCTCGGGGGCTTGTTGCTTGACAACGCTGCATGGGACAAGTTGGGTGACATTCTCAGCGAAGGTGATTTTTACAGGTACGAACACCGGCTGATATTTGCATCCATCAGCACGCTGGTCAACAGCAGCCGGGCAGCAGATGTCATCACTGTGTTTGAACACCTTCAAAGCCAAGGCAAAGCAGATGAAATTGGCGGTCTGGCTTTTTTGAATTCGTTGGCGCAGTATGTGCCCAGTTCGGCCAACATCAGACGGTACGCTGAAATCGTCAGAGAGCGATCCATTCTTCGCAAGCTCGTGAGTGTCAGCGATGAAATTGCCACTTCGGCAATGAACACCAATGGCAGACCTGTTCCCAACATTTTGGATGAGGCTGAGCAAAAAATATTCAACATCGGTGAAGAAGGCTCGCGCATGCGCCAAGGCTTTCAGTCCATGGGGAATTTGGTGGTTCAACTCTTGGACCGTGTGGAGGAGATGTCGCAAAATCCAAATGACATCACTGGTGTTCCCACGGGGTTTTTCGACCTGGACCGAATGACATCTGGCATGCAGGCGGGCGATTTGATTGTGTTGGCCGCCAGACCCTCAATGGGTAAAACGGCGCTGGCAATCAATATTGCAGAAAACGTCGCGCTCAATGAAGGTTTGCCTGTCGCGGTTTTCTCCATGGAGATGGGCGCATCGCAACTGGCCATTCGCATCGTTGGTTCCATTGGACGGATTGACCAATCTCGATTAAGAACGGGGAAATTGCTCGACGAAGAATGGCCAAGACTGACCGAAGCGGTGGAAAGGTTGCGCAATGTGTCTTTATCGATCGATGAAACACCGGGGTTAACGCCTTCCGAGCTTCGTGCCAGTGCCAGACGCTTGGCGAGAAACTGTGGCAAGTTGGGTTTGGTGGTGGTGGATTATTTGCAATTGATGAGCGGCAGCAGCGGTGCCGATGGAGACAATCGCGCCACCGAATTGGGTGAAATTTCACGCGGCCTGAAGATGCTGGCCAAAGAGTTGCAATGCCCTGTCATTGCCTTGTCTCAGTTGAACAGGGGGGTAGAACAAAGAACCGACAAACGCCCCATGATGAGTGATTTGCGTGAATCAGGCGCCATCGAGCAAGATGCTGACGTCATCATGTTCATTTACCGAGACGATTACTACAACAAAGACTCCAAAGAACCTGGCGTGGCAGAAATCATCATTGGCAAACAACGAAATGGGCCGACGGGAACCGTGAAGCTGACATTCCTCAAACCGATCACGAAATTTGAGTCGTATGCCGGAATGAGTTCTGATTATTGAGTGTCAAAGCACTTCGCTGGCGAAGTCTGCCAAGCGAGAGCGCTCGCCTCTGGCCAACGTGATGTGTCCACCGTGTGGCCAACCTTTGAAGCGGTCAACGGCATAAGTCAAACCAGAAGAACCCTCGGTCAAATAAGGCGTGTCAATTTGGGCGATATTGCCCATGCAAATGATTTTGGTACCAGGCCCCGCACGTGTGATCAGCGTCTTCATTTGTTTGGGCGTTAAGTTTTGCGCTTCATCAATGATGACGAACTTGTTTAAAAACGTGCGACCACGCATGAAATTCAAGCTTTTGATTTTGATTTTGCTTTTGATCAATTCATTGGTGGCCGCGCGACCCCATTCGCCTGCGCTGGTATCTGTTTTTCCAAGCACTTCCAAGTTGTCGTCCAAGGCACCCATCCAAGGCCCCATTTTTTCTTCTTCTGTGCCTGGCAAAAAGCCAATGTCCTCACCCACGCTGACTGTGGCTCGGGTCATGATGATTTCTGTGTAACGCCGTTCATCCAGCACTTGAACCAAACCGGCCGCCAATGCAAGCAATGTTTTGCCTGTGCCTGCTGTGCCAGTGAGAGTCACAAAATCAATTTCCGGGTCCATCAGCATGTTGAGCGCAAAATTTTGTTCTCTGTTTCGAGTAGTGATGCCCCAAGCCGCATTTTTCAGGTGGCTGTAGTCTTTCAGGGTTTTGAAGACCGCAGATTTGCCTCGTATTTCCGTGACCCGCGCGTAAAGACTGGGCTCACCCGGTGATTCAAAATAAATGAATTGATTGATGTGCATCTGGGCAACCACCGAACCACTGATGCGATAAAAGGTGTGGCCGCCACTTTGCCAACTCTCAACCGATTGGGCTTGTTTGGACCAAAAATCTTGCGACAAAGCCAATGCGCCCGAGTACAGCAGATCGCCATCTTCAAGCGTCTTGTCGTTTTGATAGTCCTCTGCGAGCAAGCCCAACGCACGTGCCTTGACGCGCATGTTGATGTCTTTGCTCACCAACACCACTTCTCGCTTGGGGTAGACATCGCCCAGCGCTTTGACCACACCCAAAATTTGGTTGTCGGCTTTCCCTTGAGGAAGACTGGTTGGCAGGTCGAACGCCAAAGGAATGGTTTGGAAGAAAAGCTTTCCTCCGACTTCTTTGTTACCGGTGGCAGACAACTCCAGTCCCTTGGATATGTCAGAGTTGCTCACGCCGACCAGCGCGTCCAGTGTGCGGCTGGTTTGTCGCGCATTGCGTGCGACTTCGGTCATGCCTTTTTTGTGACTGTCTAGCTCTTCCAACACAATCATGGGCAGGAAGATGTCGTGTTCCTCGAAGCGGAACAAGCACATGGGGTCGTGCATCAGCACATTGGTGTCTAGAACAAACAGTTTTTGTACCGACGATTTCTTTTTAGAAGCTGAAGAGCGCGCGGGCTCAGGCTTTGATGCACTGTCGTGGACATTGAAAACAGCGTCAGCGGATTTTTTTTCAAGTTGCTTTGAAATGACTGGCATGGCCGAGTCAGAGGCAGATTTGCGTTCGACCACAGACCTACCCACGGGCTTGTGTGTTGCAGCAACATGACTTTTTTTAGCCGAGACCGATGAGGATCTTTGGGTGGTGTTCTTCGATTGAAGTAAGTCTGCTTTTTGACGAGGCGCAGGCGGAAGTGGCATGTATCAAGCAGCAGCTGTGGATTTTTTGAGGGCCTTCACCGCTTTGAGGACTTCGTCAACGTGACCGGGTACTTTCAGGCCACGCCATTCTTGCTTCAAAACACCATCGGGTCCGATGAGAAATGTGCTGCGCTCAATGCCTTTGACTTTCTTGCCGTACATGATCTTATTTTTGACAACGCCAAACATATGGCACATTTTTTCTTCAGTGTCAGCAATGAGCTCAAAGGGAAGTTCTAATTTTTCTTTGAAGCTGTCGTGAGATCTCATGTTGTCACGCGATACTCCAAAAATGACTGCACCAGCTTTGGTGAAGTCTTTGAATTTGTCCCTGAACTGCATGGCTTCAGTGGTGCAACCAGGGGTATTGTCTTTCGGATAAAAGTACAAAATGACTGTTTGACCGACGTGTGACTGGTGAGTTACCTTGATGCCGCCTGTGGCGTTTGCTTCAAATTCGGGAAGGTGTTTATTGAGAACAATCGCCATGGTTCTGAATCCGTTATGACTTAAAAGCCCGAAGAAAAGCCTCGGTAAGACACCATTTTATCTCTAAATGAACCTGAGCAATTTGGCTCAAGATTTTGCGTCTTGTTGAGCCTGTACAAACGGCTCAGCGCTGTGCTTCTTCCAGCAACAACACAGCGGCGACTTTGCGGCCTTCAGAAGCCAGTACATTGAAGGTTCGACAAGCGCCCGCCGTGTCCATGCATTCAACCCCCACGCCTTGTTGCATGAAGGGCATCAAGTGTTGCGCGGGGATGAATCGTTGTTTTTTTCCGCAACCCAAAAGCAGGATTTCGCAGCCTGTGTTGAGCACCCATTCAACATGATCTTGCAGGTCATTCAACGAAGGACTTCCTGTCCAAGGGAATACAGAACCGTGTGCGCTGACAAAAATGGCGTGTGAATAAGATTTGCCGTTGACTGCGATCCAGTCAGGTCCATATGCGGTGATGGACAAGAGGTCTGATCGATCAGGCTGTAATTTCATCGTGTCAACCAGAGTAAATGGGGAAAAACCCCCAGAAATATGTTCAAATTATAGACTTTTCGTGAAATCTGACCCTGGAGTTGCGTTGAAAACCATCCAAAAATCATCCAAGCTGGACAATGTTTGTTATGACATTCGCGGCCCCGTGCTAGAAAAAGCACGTCAGATGGAAGAAGAAGGGCACAAGATCATCAAACTCAACATCGGCAACCTTGCCGTTTTCGGTTTTGATGCACCCGAAGAAATTCAGCAAGACATCATCCGCAATTTACCTGGGGCGGCGGCCTACTCTGACAGCAAAGGCATTTTTGCCGCGAGAAAAGCGGTCATGCAATACAGCCAGCAACAGGGCATCGATGGTGTCGGTTTAGATGACATTTATTTAGGCAACGGCGCCAGCGAACTGATCGTGATGGCAACCAACGCGTTGCTCAATACCGGCGATGAATTGTTGTTGCCTGCGCCAGATTACCCCTTGTGGACAGCGGCCGTCAGCTTGTCAGGTGGCACGCCCGTGCATTACCTTTGCGATGAAGCCAATGGTTGGATGCCAGATTTGCAAGATATCAAATCCAAAATCACCAAGAAGACCAAAGGCATTGTGGTGATCAATCCGAACAACCCAACTGGCGCGCTTTACTCGGATGAGCTGTTGAAAGGCATTGTTGATTTGGCAAGAGAACATGGCCTCATCATTTTTGCGGACGAGGTTTACGACAAAGTGCTGTACGACGATGTGCATCACACTGCGCTGGGTAGTTTGTCGAAAGACGTGTTGACGCTGACCTTCAACTCGCTGTCAAAAAGTTACCGCTCGTGCGGCTATCGCGCGGGTTGGATGATTGTCTCCGGCGACAAAAAACCTGCGAAGGACTACATCGAGGGCTTGAACATGCTCTCGTCCATGCGCTTGTGCGCCAATGTGCCAGGGCAAAGCGCCATTCAAACCGCGCTCGGCGGTTACCAAACCATCCAAGATTTGATCAAGCCAGGCGGCAGGTTGCGTCGGCAGCGTGATTTGGCTTATGAATTGATCACGGCCATTCCGGGTGTGACTTGTGTCAAACCGCAAGCGGCTTTGTACATGTTTCCAAAGCTTGACCCGAAGATGTATCCGATCAAGAACGATCAGTTATTCATTAACGAGTTGTTACAAGACACCAAGGTCTTGCTGGTGCAAGGTACCGGATTCAATTGGCCCACCCCAGACCATTTTCGTATCGTATTTTTGCCGCACGAGGATGAACTGCGTGTTGCCATTGAACGCATCGCCAAGTTCTTAGACAACTACCGGAAGAACCCGACATGCTAAAGCCCATGCAGATTGGCCTCGTTGGTTTTGGAACGGTAGGCAGCGGCACTTATCAACTTTTAAAACGTAACCAGCACCAAATTCAACGCCGCTTGGGGCGAGCTTTGCACATCAGCATGGTCGCTGACTTGGACGTTGCCAAAGTCAAGGCGGTGGTGGATGCAGATTGCAAAGTGGTGTCTGATGCCCAGGACATCATTTCAAACCCCGACATCGACGTGGTGATCGAATTGATTGGTGGCTACGGTTTTGCTTTAGAAGTGGTTTCCAAAGCCTTACAAGCCGGTAAGCATGTGGTGACAGCCAACAAAGCATTGTTGGCAACCCATGGCGAAACCATTTTTGAATCGGCCAGACAACAGCAATGCATGGTCGGTTTTGAGTCTTCGGTCGCTGGCGGCATCCCCATCATCAAAGTGGTGCGTGAAGGCTTGGCGGCCAACCAGATCGAATGGATCGCAGGCATCATCAACGGAACAACGAATTTCATACTCACGCAAATGCATGAGAAGTCTTGGACATTTGCACAAGCGCTCGAGCAAGCTCAGTCCTTGGGGTATGCCGAAGCGGATCCTACCTTTGACATTGAGGGGATCGACGCGGCGCACAAATGCAGTTTGCTCGCGGCCATTGCTTACGGCATCCCCATTCCGTTCAGCCAGGCGTACGTCGAAGGCATCACGCAACTTCAGTCGAAGGACATGCAATTTGCCGCACAGTTGGGCTATCGAATCAAATTGCTCGGCATCGCAAAACGCACCGACACGGGGGTGGAGGTTCGGGTTCATCCTTGTTTGATTTCAGAGCGTTCATTGATCGCCAATGTCGAGGGCGCGATGAATGCGGTGATGGTGCATTCCGATGCGCTGGGCACCAGCATGTACTATGGCAAAGGGGCGGGCGGAGAGCCAACGGCGAGCGCCGTGATTGCAGATTTGATTGACATCGCGCGCATGGCTTCAACCGATGCGGCCAACCGCGTCCCACATTTGGCTTTCCAAGCGCAGTCAATTGAATCACCTTTGATTTTGGGCATGGAAGAGGTCACGACATGCAATTATTTAAGAATTGCTGTTGCTGACCAGTCTGGCGTGTTGGCCAGCATCACGAGCATCTTGGCCCAGCACAGCATCAGTGTCGATGCGATGTTGCAACAACCTGCGGATTCGATCAGCAAACAAACCGAACTCATCATCTTGACCCACGAGGCCAAAGAGGGCGTGATGAACCAAGCCATCGCCAAGATTCAGACATTGCCCACTGTACTGATGCCTGTGGTGCGTATTCGCAAGGAAGATTTCAACTGATGCTTTATGTGTCTACCCGTGGCGAGTCGGACAAAAAGAAATTTTGCGACATTTTGCTAGAAGGCTTGGCGCCTGATGGCGGTTTGTATTTGCCCGATCACTATCCCCAGTTGAGCGCAGATGATTTACAGCGTTTGCGTCAAATTTATTCGAACCAAGGTTACGCGCACTTGGCCTTTGAAATTTTGAGTTTGTACATTGACGACATTTCGCCTGAAGACTTGCTGGCCTTGTGTGTCAAAACCTATACCGAGGACATTTTCGGCAGTCGGTTGATCACGCCGCTTCGCAAGTTAGACGATCAAGTGGCCATACTTGCCTTGTCCAACGGCCCTACCTTGGCATTCAAAGACATGGCCATGCAATTGCTGGGTCATTTGTTTGAATACGAGTTGAAAAGAAAGAATCAACAGCTCAATATTTTGGGCGCCACCTCTGGGGACACCGGCAGTGCTGCCGAATACGCCATGCGAGGCAAGCAAGGTGTTCGGGTGTTCATGACCAGCCCCGAGGGGCGCATGAGTCAATTTCAGCAAGCCCAGATGTTCAGCTTGATGGATGAAAACATTTTCAACATTGCCATCCAAGGGGTGTTTGACGATTGCCAAGACATTGTCAAAGAGGTTTCCTCTGACTTGGCATTCAAGCAAGCCTACAAAATTGGCACGGTCAACTCCATCAATTGGGCCAGGTTATTGGCGCAAGTTGTTTATTACTTTGCAGGCTACTTTCAAGCCACCAGCAGCCATTCACAGCGCGTGAGTTTTGCTGTGCCAAGTGGAAACTTTGGCAACGTGTGTGCCGGCCATGTGGCCAAAATGATGGGTTTGCCGGTTTCAAAATTGGTGGTTGCCACCAATGAAAACAATGTGCTGGATGATTTCTTCAAAACCGGCATCTACAAGGTGCGCGACAGTTCGCACACTTATGAAACCTCCAGCCCCTCCATGGACATTTCCAAGGCCAGCAATTTTGAGCGTTTCATTTTTGACTTTCTCAATCGAGACGCCTCAAAAACCGCCGAGTTGTTTTCAACCCAATTGCAAGCCACGGGGGAATTCTCCCTCGCTCACCATCCCCAATTCTCAAAGATAGGCCATGTCTACGGTTTCGTCAGTGGTAACAGCCACCACCAGCAACGACTGCAAGCCATCAAAACCATTCACGAAAAGTACGGCCAACTCATCGACCCGCACACTGCCGATGGTTTGAATGTGGCCCAGCAATTTTTAGAGCCCGGCATTCCCATGGTGGTTCTTGAAACGGCTTTGCCCATCAAGTTTTCAGATGTCATCCAAGAGGCCATCGGTCAGGTGCCGCCAGTGCCAGACAAATTCAAAGGGTTGGCAAACAGTCCCTTGCGTTTTTTGACCATGCCAGCTGATACACCCATGGTGAAAAACTTCATCGCTCAACAGTGTGGTTGATTTCAATACTTTCTTGACGTCCGATGAACAAACCTGAATTGCTTTCGCTAGACCTCGCATTGGAGAAGATTCTCCATTTGTCGAATTCGACGCCCGAGGTTGAAACCGTGTCGACATTTGATGCCGACCGACGCGTGCTGGCAGAAGATGTTCACTCCGAAATTCAAGTGCCTGGATTCGATAACTCTGCCATGGATGGGTATGCTTTTCGGTATGCAGATTTCCTTCAACACCAAGGCATGTTGCAAGCCGGCCAGCGAATTTCTGCCGGGCACTTCCCTGAGCCTTTGGTCGATGGCCATGCGGACAGAATATTCACCGGTGCACCAGTGCCTCAGGGCGCTGACACCGTTGTCATGCAAGAGGAATGTCAAGTTCAGGCTGATGGCCGAGTCCATGTTCGGTCTCAACCCAAATGGGGGCAATGTATTCGGTACAAAGGCGAGGACATCGCTTTGCATGCCCGCATACTTTCCAAAGGTGAATTGCTCAACCCCGCGGCTCTTGGCTTGGCTGCCAGCATCGGTCGCGCATCACTGACTGTTTTCAAACGACCCAAAGTGGCACTCTTTTCAACCGGCGATGAATTGGTCATGCCGGGCGACAAGGCACCCGCAGACATGCCGCCTGGTTCTATTTACAACTCCAACCGTTTCTTTTTGAAAGCACTTCTCCATCGAATGGGATGTGTGGTTTCTGATTTGGGCATATTGCCTGACGACTTGCAGCAAACCCGAACTGCATTTGCCGATGCTTGCCAAAACCACGATTTGATTTTGACCAGCGGCGGTGTCTCTGTCGGTGAGGAAGACCATGTGAAACCTGCCATCCAGTCATTGGGTGAGTTGCAGTTGTGGTCGCTGGCCATCAAGCCCGGAAAGCCTTTTGCTTACGGTCAACTGAATGTCAACCAAAAGAGAGCGCACTTTATCGGGTTGCCGGGCAATCCTGTGTCAAGTTTTGTCACTTTCTTGTTGTTGGCTCGCCCATTCATTTTGAACTTGCAAGGCGTTCAACAAACTGGCTTGGGGACCTATGCGTTGCGTGCCGACTTCGCTTGGCCCAAAGCCGATAAGCGCCGCGAGTTTTTGCGAGTCAAGCGCAACACTGCAGGTGGGTTAGATTTGTTTGAAAACCAAGGCTCTGGCGTATTGACCTCGGCCGTTTGGGCGGATGGTTTGGTTGACAATCCACCTGGAAATACCATTGCCCCCGGTGACACAGTCAGCTTTATTCCTTTTTTTGAATGCATGCCATGAAAATCACTGTTCGTTATTTCGCCTCTGTGCGTGAGCACATTGGTTTGTCGCAAGAAACCATCGACACCCAAAGCATCGACTTGGCAGGCTTGAAAAACGAATTGATCGCTCGGGGTGAAAACTACAACCTGGGTTTATCTGACGGCAAAGCCATTCGCATGGCCATGAACCAAGCCGTGTGTGATGAATCCACTCGCTTGACCGACAACGCGGAAGTGGCTTTTTTCCCGCCGGTCACTGGTGGTTGATGATGCGATTTGATGTATCGATACAAACCGAAGATTTCGACCTCAGCACGGAGGTGGCCTTGTTGCGGCAGGGTGACAAAGCGGTAGGTGCTGTTTGCAGTTTCATTGGTACGGTGCGTGACCGAAATGAAGGTGATGCGGTGTCGTCCCTTGAACTCGAACATTACCCTGGCATGACCGAAGCCTCTATTCACCAAATGGTCGATGAAGCCCGCAGTCGATTTGACATACAGAGTGCAAAAGTCATTCACCGGGTGGGTTTGCTCAAGCCGTTAGACCAAATTGTGTTGGTGGCGGTCACCTCTGCTCACCGCGGTCAAAGTTTCCAAGCCTGTGAGTTTTTGATGGACTACTTGAAAACACAAGCGCCATTTTGGAAAAAAGAGGCCACGCCTCAAGGCCACAGATGGGTAGATGCACGGGTGAGCGACGACATGGCACTCAAGCGCTGGGGCATCGACATCCAAAACGCCAATACAGCCTTATAACCCTTTCGATTTACATTGAAAACAAGGGAAATCGCCGCAACTACCTGACCAGATACTCATCAACGAGGAAACCATGCGGCTAGACAAATTAACCACCAAATTTCAAGAAGCGTTGTCGGACGCCCAGACTTTGGCGCTGGGCGCTGACCATGGCTACATTGAACCCGCGCACTTGGTGGTCGCCATGCTTCGGCAAGATGACGGTCCTCGTGCGATGTTGATGCGTTCCGGGGTCAACATCAACGGCTTGCTCAAAGACAGCGAAGAAGCCATGAGCAAACTCCCTACCGTGCAAGGTCAAGAGCAAGTTCAAGTAGGCAGAGACTTGGTCACGTTGCTGCAAGCTGCGGAAAAGGACGCGATCAAGCGAGGCGATCAGTTCGTTGCCAGCGAGCTGTATTTTTTGGCCTTGTGTGATGCCAAGATTGATCTGGCCACCAAAGCCAAAGCACACGGTCTCAACAAACCCAGTCTCTTGAAAGCGATAGAAGCTGTCAGAGGCGGGGAGGCTGTGAAAACCGCTGACCCTGAAGGTCAACGTGAAACATTACAGAAGTACTGCCTGGACCTGACAGAGCGGGCCCGGTTGGGAAAACTGGACCCGGTGATTGGCCGTGATGACGAAATTCGCCGCGCGATTCAAGTGCTGCAGCGTCGCAGCAAAAACAACCCTGTGTTGATAGGCGAACCCGGCGTCGGAAAAACCGCGATTGTGGAAGGCTTGGCGCAACGCATTGTGGCGGGTGAAGTCCCCGATTCGCTGAAAGGTAAACGCGTTTTGTCGCTGGACATGGCGTCATTGCTCGCAGGCGCGAAGTTCAGGGGTGAGTTCGAAGAAAGGCTCAAGAACGTACTGAGTGAGTTGGCCAAAGACGAGGGCAATTCCATCGTCTTCATTGACGAGCTTCACACCATGGTGGGCGCTGGCAAAGCCGAAGGCGCAATGGACGCGGGCAACATGCTCAAACCTGCATTGGCTCGGGGTGAACTGCATTGTGTGGGCGCAACCACGTTGGACGAATACAGAAAATTCATTGAGAAAGACGCAGCGCTTGAGCGAAGATTCCAAAAGATCATCGTGGGTGAGCCCTCGGTGGAAGCCACGATCGCGATCTTGCGTGGCTTGCAAGAAAAATACGAAGTTCACCACGGCGTAGAAATCACCGACCCGGCGATCGTGGCGGCTGCTGAGTTGTCGCATCGTTACATCACAGACCGTTTTCTGCCGGACAAGGCCATCGATTTGATCGATGAAGCCGCAGCGAAAATCAAAATTGAAATTGATTCAAAGCCTGAGGTCATGGACAAGCTTGACCGTCGATTGATACAACTGAAAATCGAGCGTGAAGCTGTTCGCAAGGAGCAGGACGAAGCCTCGCAAAAGCGCATGGCCATCATTGAAGAAGAAATCGTCAAGCTGCAATTGGAATATGCAGACTTGGAAGACATTTGGAAATCTGAAAAAGCCCAAGCGCAAGGTGGTGCCTTGCTGAAAGAAGAAATTGAGCGCTGCAAAATGCAGATGGAGGAATTCAAGCGCCAAGGTAACTTCAACAAAGTGGCTGAACTGCAATATGGCAAATTGCCTGAGCTCGAAAAGCGCTTGAAAGAAGCCAACGCAAATGAGCAAAATTCATCGGCTCAGCCCCTGACTGCCAGGTTGCTCAGAACCCAAGTGGGTGCCGAAGAAATCGCCGAGGTCGTGGCCAGGGCCACGGGCATCCCGGTATCCAAATTGATGCAAGGCGAACGCGAAAAATTGCTTCGCATGGAAGACAGCTTGCATGAAAGCGTGGTGGGTCAAGACGAGGCCATCCAAGCCGTGGCCAATGCCATTCGACGCTCACGTGCCGGGCTCAGTGACCCTTCCAGACCCACAGGCTCTTTTCTCTTTTTGGGTCCGACTGGCGTGGGCAAAACAGAATTGTGCAAATCATTGGCCGGTTTTTTGTTTGACAGCGAAGACCATTTGATACGCATCGACATGAGTGAATTCATGGAGAAGCACTCGGTCAGCAAACTGATTGGTGCCCCGCCCGGGTATGTCGGGTACGACGAAGGTGGGTACTTGACCGAGTTGGTCAGGCGCAAACCTTACTGTGTCATCTTGATGGATGAAATTGAAAAAGCCCACCCAGATGTGTTCAATATTCTGTTGCAAGTGTTGGACGATGGCAGGCTGACTGATGGTCAAGGCAGGACGGTGGACTTCAAAAACACGGTCATCGTCATGACATCCAACATCGGCTCAAAGATCATTCAGTCCATGGTCAACAGAGATTCAGCAGACATCAAAGACGCGGTGTTTGAAGAATTGAAAAACCACTTCCGACCGGAGTTCCTGAACCGCATCGATGAAACCGTGGTGTTCCATTCGTTGAGCGCACAGCACATTGAGAAGATCGCAGGGATTCAGTTGCATGCCTTGAGCGATCGACTCGCACGCATCGACCTGCATTTGGATGTGTCAGAGGCGGCTTTGCTGGAATTGGCAAAGGTCGGTTTTGACCCCATTTTCGGTGCTCGTCCTTTGAAGCGAGCCATACAGCAACGCATTGAAAATCCATTGTCTAAATTGCTGCTTGAAGGCAAATTTTTACCTGGTGTGATGGTATCGGTGAATGTGGATCCGATCCGCGCGCCCGGTGAGTTCACATTCACCTCTCTGGCCAAGCCATCTGATCAGCTGGCCACCTGAATGAAAAAAAGGGCCGCGATGCGGCCCTTTTGTTTGAAACAAGCGCTGAGGTATCAGTGCAAGTGTTTGCCAATCAAACTGGCCAACTCAAACATGGTGACTTGCGCTTTGCCAAACACGGCTTTGAGCTTGTCGTCTGCATTGATGTTGCGTTTGTTGACTTTGTCTTGCAAATTGTGTTTCTTGATGTAGACCCACATTTTGCTGACCACCTCTGTGCGAGGCATGGGGCTTGAACCAATCACAGCAGCCAATGCGGCGCTGGGGGTCAGTGGCTTCATGAAAGCTGCGTTAGGGGTGCGCTTTTTTGCAGGTGCTTTCTTGGCTGCGGGCTTTTTAGCGGCCGCTTTTTTGGCAGGGGCTTTCTTCGCTGCTGCTTTTTTGGCAGGGGCTTTTTTAGCCGGTGCTTTTTTCGCTACCACTTTTTTTGCGGGCGCTTTTTTGGCTGCAGGTTTTTTGGCTGCGGCTTTTTTAGCGGGGGATTTTTTTGCAGCGGTTTTTTTAGCCGCTTTCTTTGCAGTTGCCATTTTCATTTTCCTTCTAGAAGTGATTGAAAAGCCGCCAAGTTTTTTTGTTTTTGTCGGCTCCCTATATCCTAAGGTAGAAAATTGATTTTTCATAGCAAAAATCGGGTTTTCTCCTCTGAAATCTCATTTTGTATGCATCAGGCCAAGCACATCGCCGCAGGCGTGGTTTCCGCTCATCGCGCCGTGGCGTCACGCTTAAGTGCAATGGACGAAATTATTTTTCATATTGCAAAATTTTATTCGTCGGCGACCCTTCAAATTCCATGAAATTGTTCAGTTTTTCTCGGAGAGCTTTTAAGAAACAGATATAACTTATTGATTTATAAGGATAAATATAAATTCATCTATAAGACACAAGATTGAAATTATGTCTTATATAAGACTTAGAATATCTCCACGTTTGCTGGGAATGCCTGGCAAATCCCATGAATCTCAACACGCTGGAGCAATGAAATGTCAAAAAATCCGATGAATCGCCAACAACAAATCGCCGAAATCGAGAAAGACTGGGCCAACAACCCGCGTTGGAAAGGTGTCAAGCGTGGTTACACCGCAGAAGACGTGGTTCGTTTGCGTGGCAGCATGCACATTGAACATACCTTGGCCAAGCGTGGGGCTGAAAAGCTCTGGGACAAGATCAATGGCGGCTCTAAAAAGGGCTATGTCAATGCGTTTGGCGCCATCAGTGCTGGCCAAGCCATGCAGCAGGCCAAGGCGGGTTTGGAAGCGGTGTACCTGTCCGGGTGGCAGGTAGCGGCCGATGGCAACACGTCTGAAACCATGTACCCGGACCAGTCTTTGTATGCCTACGACTCCGTGCCCACGATGGTTCGTCGCATCAACAACACGTTCAAGCGTGCGGATGAAATCCAATGGGGCAGGGGCATTGAGCCCGGGCACAAAGATTTCATCGATTACTTTTTACCCATTGTGGCAGACGCAGAGGCTGGTTTTGGTGGCGTGCTCAATGCGTTTGAATTGATGAAAAACATGATTGCGTCGGGCGCAGCAGGTGTGCATTTCGAAGACCAGCTGGCTGCTGTCAAAAAATGCGGCCACATGGGTGGCAAGGTGCTGGTGCCAACCCAAGAAGCGTGTGAAAAATTGATCGCAGCGCGTTTCGCAGCCGATGTCATGGGCGTGCCAACCATCGTGCTTGCCCGCACCGACGCCGAAGCCGCCAACCTGATCACCTCTGACCACGATGCGAACGACAAACCTTTCTTGACTGGCGAGCGTACCCAAGAAGGTTTTTACCGTGTCAAAAACGGTTTGGAGCAAGCGATCAGCCGAGGTGTGGCTTATGCGCCCTATGCCGATTTGGTGTGGTGCGAAACCGGCGTGCCAGACATTGGGTTTGCACGTGAATTTGCCCAAGCTGTTCATGCCGCTTGCCCCGGCAAATTGCTGTCTTACAACTGCTCGCCCTCGTTCAATTGGAAGAAAAATTTGAATGACAAACAAATCGCTTCTTTCCAAGAAGATTTGTCAGCGCTGGGCTACAAGTACCAGTTCATCACATTGGCCGGTATCCACATCAATTGGTTCAACACCTTCCAATTCGCCCACGCGTATGCCAATGGTGAAGGCATGAAGCACTATGTGAACATGGTCCAAGAGCCTGAATTTGCCGCGCGTGAGCAAGGCTATACCTTTGTGTCGCACCAGCAAGAGGTGGGTGCAGGTTATTTTGATGATGTGACCACCGTGATTCAAGGCGGCTCATCCAGTGTGAAAGCATTGGCAGGCTCCACCGAAGAAGAGCAGTTCCACTGATCTTTTGCACTTGCGCAAGCCCGGCTTAGGCCGGGTTTTTTTATGGGAAAATCAATAAGTTGTCAGGTTTTCTGCATCGTTGGCGCGGCTTTTCCCGCGCCTTTTACTTTTTCATTGAGACACATGGTTCAAATCACCTTACCCGATGGTTCGTTGCGCGAGTATCCCAGTCCTGTGACCGTGGCAGAAGTGGCGGCATCCATTGGTGCCGGTTTGGCCAAAGCCGCTTTGGGCGGCAAAGTTGATGGTCAATTGGTTGACACCTCTTTCATGCTGACCCAAAACGCCAAGTTGTCGATCATCACCGCCAAGGAGGCCGATGGCCTCGAGTTGATCCGGCATTCAACCGCGCATTTGCTGGCGTATGCGGTGAAGTCTTTGTTTCCCCAAGCGCAAGTCACCATTGGGCCAGTGATTGAAAACGGGTTCTATTACGACTTTTCTTTTGAACGCCCCTTCACGCCAGACGATTTGACGGCGATCGAAAAACGCATGTCTGAACTGGCCAACAAAGACGAGCTGGTTGTTCGCCGAGTCCTTCCGCGCGATGAAGCGGTGGCCTATTTCAAATCTTTGGGTGAGCACTACAAAGCAGAAATCATCCAAAGCATTCCTGCCAACGAAGATGTCAGCCTGTACCGCGAAGGCGAATTTGAAGACTTGTGCCGTGGCCCCCACGTGCCAAGCACGGGCAAACTCAAGCATTTCAAATTAATGAAAGTTGCTGGCGCTTACTGGCGAGGTGACAGCAAAAATGAAATGCTGCAGCGAATCTATGGCACCGCTTGGGCCAGCAAAGAAGATTTACAACTGTATTTAACCCAACTCGAAGAAGCTGAAAAAAGAGATCACCGCAAACTCGGGCGTGAACTCGATTTGTTTCACATCGATGAGCACTCGCCTGGCACCGTGTTCTGGCACCCCAAAGGTTGGACGCTTTGGCAAGAGGTAGAGCAATACATGCGTCAGGTTTATCGCCAAAATGGGTACCAAGAAGTCAAAGCGCCTCAAATATTGGACCAAGGTTTGTGGGAGAAAACCGGCCACTGGGACAAATACCGCGAAAACATGTTTGTCACGGAGTCTGAAAAACGAGACTTTGCGCTCAAACCGATGAACTGCCCGGGTCACATCATCATTTACAACCAAGGCATCAAAAGCTACCGCGACCTGCCTTTGCGTTTGGGTGAGTTTGGTCAATGCCACCGCAATGAGCCTTCCGGTGGCCTTCACGGCATCATGCGCGTACGTGCATTCACCCAAGACGACGGACATATTTTTTGTACCGAAGAACAAATCCAGTCAGAAGTGATCGCGTTCACCACTTTGCTGCAAAAGGTCTACAAAGATTTCGGCTTCAACGACATCATTTACAAGCTGTCTACCCGACCCGAAAAGAGAATTGGAACAGAGGAAAGTTGGGACCGCGCAGAAAATGCTTTGGCAGAAGGCTTGAAGGCTTCAGGTTGTCAATTTGAGTATTTGCCGGGTGAGGGCGCTTTTTATGGCCCCAAAATCGAATACACGCTCAAAGACGCCATCGGCCGAGAATGGCAGTGCGGCACGATTCAAGTCGACCCCAATATGCCTGAGCGCTTGGACGCGGCTTATGTGGGTGAGGATGGTGCCCGCCACCGCCCGATCATGCTTCACCGGGCCATCGTTGGCAGTTTGGAGCGGTTCATCGGGATTTTGATTGAACAGCATGCCGGCGCCTTACCGGTTTGGCTGGCGCCATTGCAGGTGGCTGTGCTCAATATCACCGATGCGCAGGCCGAATATGCCCTCAGTGTCGTGAAAAAACTGAAAAATCAAGGGTTTAGAGTGGTTTATGACCTCCGAAACGAGAAAATCACGTATAAAATACGAGAGCATTCAATGCAAAAGCTGCCGTATATCCTCGTCATGGGTGACAAGGAGATGGCAGCAGGTACCGTCGCAGTTCGTGCCCGAGGCAATACCGACCTCGGGGTCATGACACTGGAAGCTTTCTCCCAAAAGTTAGCCTCTGACATTGACTCCAAGCACTGACATGGTCATTGGCTGGCGTCAACTGCACGGTGTGTCTGCTGATTTATCAGTGTTTTTTTGAAGGATTGAACCATCGCTACTGAATTTCGCGATCGCCGTCAACGCGAGGAACGCAAACACCGCCTTAATCGGGAAATCATGGCTCCCGAAGTCCGCGTCAGCGGCCCGAATAACGAAGCCATCGGCATTTTGAGTCTTGCTGAAGCCCTGCGAATGGCGGGGGAACTGGATGTAGATCTGGTTGAAATTTCACCGACCGCTGTGCCACCGGTTTGCAGGTTGATGGATTACGGCAAATTCAAGTACCAAGAGCAGAAAAAAGCAGCTGAAGCCAAGTCCAAACAAAAAGTGATCGAGGTCAAGGAAATCAAATTCCGCCCTGGCACAGACGATGGTGACTACAACATCAAGTTGAGGAACATCAAGCGGTTTTTGGATGACGGTGACAAATGCAAAATCACCTTGCGGTTCAGGGGCAGAGAAATCACCCACCAAGAAATCGGCATGGCGTTGTTGCAAAGAATTCGGGATGAACTGGCTGACCTGATCGTGGTTGAGCAGTTCCCCAAACTGGAAGGTCGGCAAATGGTCATGATGATCGCGCCGGGCAAGAAAAAACCGGGTAGCGTAGCCAAACCCGCCGCTGAAACTGCGCAAGCAGCTGCAGCGTAAAAGGCCACGCAAACAAGTGTCTCGGGGCTAACAAGTCTGCGTCAGGTTCGCAGCGCCTCACGAGCACCACAAACAGGAGCATCTAAATGCCCAAAATGAAAACCAAAAGCAGCGCTAAAAAGCGCTTTCGCGTCCGTCCAGGTGGCACCGTCAAACGCGGCCAAGCCTTCAAGCGGCACATCCTGACCAAAAAGACCACCAAAAACAAACGCCATTTGCGTGGTCCTACCGGTGTGCATGAAACCAACATGGGTCACATGGCGCAAATGCTGCCCATGGCTGGCTTGTGATCAACGGACGAACAAGGAGAATTTGATATGCCTCGCGTAAAACGTGGTGTGACGGCTCGCGCCAGACACAAAAAAGTATTGGCACTTGCCAAAGGATTCCGTGGTCGCCGCGGTAACGTCTATCGGATCGCCAAAGAAGCGGTCATGAAAGCTGGGCAATACGCCTACCGTGACCGCCGTGCCAAAAAACGTGTGTTTCGCCAACTCTGGATTGCGCGTATCAACGCAGCCGCCCGTGAATTCGGCATCACATACAGCCAATTCGCCAATGGTTTGCGCAAAGCAGCCATCGAGATTGACCGCAAGATGTTGGCTGACCTCGCGGTCCACGACAAAGCCGCATTTGGTCACATCGTTGACCAAGTCAAAGCCAAATTGGCCGCTTGATCAGGTGTTGACAAGTCTGACCTGATTTGCAGGCTAGGTTGATCCCAAGGGATTGAGGTTTCATAAGCTTCAATCCCTTCTTCATTTGCAGCAGAGACAAGATATGAACGAGCTCGATTCCTTGGTGAAGCAGGCGAAACAACTGTTTGCAGCGTGTTCATCACCCGCAGAGTTGGAGAATGCCAAGGCCCAATTTTTGGGGAAAGCCGGGCACTTGACCATGCTGATGAAAGGCTTGTCCTCGTTGGACATCGAAGCCAAAAAAGCCCAAGGTGCTTTGATCAACGCTGCCAAGCAAACCATTGAGCAAGCCTTGAACGATTGCCGCCAGCAATTGGCCCAAGCCGAATTGCAAGCGCAGTTGAAAGCCGAAACCTTTGATGTCAGTTTGCCCAGCCAAGCGATGTCGCAAGGTGGATTGCATCCGGTGTCGCTCAGCCTTGAACGCATCGAACAGATCTTCACGTCAATGGGTTTTGACGTGGCGCAAGGGCCTGAAATCGAAACCGATTGGTTCAATTTCACCGCACTCAATACCCCAGAGGACCATCCTGCACGTTCGATGCACGACACCTTTTATGTCGAAGGCGGGTATTTGTTGCGCACCCATACCAGTCCCATGCAAATTCGCCATGCGATGGCGCATGTGCAAACCTACCGTGACCGGTTGGACGCAGGTCAAACCATGCCAGAAATTCGCGTCATTGCCCCTGGGCGCACTTACCGTGTCGACAGTGACGCCACCCATTCGCCCATGTTTCACCAGTGTGAGGGTTTGTGGATTGGTGAAAACATCAGCTTCAAAGATTTGAAAGTGGTGTTCACCGATTTTTGCCATGCTTTTTTTGAAAACGACCATTTGGTTCTGCGTTTCCGACCCAGCTTCTTTCCGTTCACCGAACCCAGCGCTGAAATCGATATCCAGTTTCCAGACGGACCGTTGGCGGGCCGTTGGCTAGAGGTGGCCGGTTCTGGACAAGTGCACCCGAATGTCATTCGAAACATGGGTTTGGATCCGGAGCGGTTCATGGGGTTTGCGTTTGGCATGGGCCCTGACCGATTGACCATGTTGCGCTATGGCGTGAACGATTTGCGGCTGTTTTTTGACGGCGACATTCGTTTTTTAAGCCAGTTTCAATGATCTTCTCAAGGCGTATTCATGCAGTTTCCTGAATCCTGGTTGCGCGAATTTTGCGACCCACCCCTGACGACACAGCAATTGGCTGACACCTTGACCATGGCGGGTTTAGAGGTGGAGGATTTGCAACCGGTTGCACCTTTCTTCAGCCATGTGGTGGTGGGTCACATACTGAGTATAGAGAAGCACCCTGACGCTGATCGTTTACGCATCTGCAAGGTGGATGTGGGTCAAGCGCAGCCGCTTTCGATTGTTTGCGGTGCGCCCAACGCGCGCGTGGACATCAAGGTGCCGTGTGCCATGGTGGGTGCGCAATTGCCTCCCGCAGAAGATGGCAAACCGTTCACCATCAAGCTGGGTAAATTGCGAGGTGTTGAGAGCCAAGGCATGTTGTGTTCTTCTCGTGAATTGAAAATTTCGCAAGATGGTGAAGGGCTGATGGAGTTGTCGTCAGAGGCCAAACCAGGTCTCAACATCCGAGAGCTTCTGAAACTCGACGACACCTTGTTCACGCTGAAATTGACCCCTAACCTCGCACATTGTTTGAGCGTGTACGGGGTCGCGCGCGAATTGTCAGCGTTGACACGCAGCCCCTTGAAAGCGCCATCGTTTAACAGCGTGGCCAGCACCGTTAAAGAGGTATTGCCCGTTCAAGTGGCTGCCCCTGATTTGTGTGGACGTTTCAGCGGTCGAATCATCAAGTCACTGAACACTGCAGCTCAAACACCCGATTGGATGGTGCAACGCTTGGAGCGCTGCGGCCAGCGCAGCATCAGCGCACTGGTGGACATTTCGAACTACGTCATGTTTGAGTACGGCAGACCCTCGCATATTTTTGATTTGAAAAAAATCCACGGTGGTTTGCATGTCAGATGGGCCAAGCCAGGCGAGCGCTTGGAACTGCTCAATGGCCAGACTGTGTCGTTGGATGACAAAGTGGGCGTGATCGCAGACGACAACCAAGTGGAATCGCTGGCGGGCATCATGGGCGGTGCTGCCACCGCTGTGTCAGACAGTACCCAAGACATTTATGTGGAAGCGGCTTTTTGGTGGCCAGCAGCCATTGCCGGGCGTTCTAGGCGCTTCAATTTTTCGACCGATGCGGGTCACCGGTTTGAACGCGGCGTTGACCCCGAAACCACCGTGGCGCACTTGGAGCATTTGACGTCGCTGATTTTGTCTGTTTGCGGCACCGCCCAAACCACTGTTGGTCCTGTGGATGATCATCCAACCAACATGCCTGCCGTTGCCCCTGTGACCGTCAGGGTGGCCCGGGCGAACAAAGTGCTGGGCACGGACATCGCTCAGCAAACCATGGCAGAGGCATTGCTTGCGCTGGGCTTGGAGGTGGCGCAATCGCCTGGCAAGCTCACGGTTCATCCCCCTTCATACCGCTTCGATTTGAAAATTGAAGAAGACCTGATTGAAGAAATCGCGCGAATGGTGGGGTTCGATCATTTGCCTGCCACGCCACCACAAGCACCCATTACCCCGAAGATCAAACCTGAAAACCAACGGCATGGGTTTGCTGTCCGGCGGCAACTGGCAGACTTGGGCTACCAGGAAACCATCAATTTCAGTTTTGTGGACGAGCAATGGGAACACACGCTTGCTGGCAACAACCGGCCCATACAACTGTTGAATCCGATCGCCAGTCAAATGAATGTGATGCGCTCGTCGCTGATGGGCTCTTTGTTGCAAGTCGCGAAATTCAACCTTGATCGCAAAGCCTACCGTGTGCGTGTTTTCGAGTCGGGCAGGGTATTCAGGCGTGACGAATCCATTGAAGACAGCTTGCAAACGGTCAAAGGCATTCACCAACCTGTGCTGATGGCAGGTTTGGCTTATGGTCCTTTGTCGCCATTGGGTTGGAATGATTCAGACAAGTTGAGTGATTTCTTCGACGTGAAATCCGATGTGTGCCGCCTGATGACTGGGCATGCTTTGACGTTTGAAGCGGCACCACACCCCGCGCTGCACCCGGGTCGTTGTGCTCGCATTCACTCAGCAGGCCAAGCCATAGGCTGGATTGGCGAACTGCATCCTCAATGGCGACAGCAATGGGGGTTTGTGCATGCGCCCGTGTTGTTCGAAATGGACATGGATGCGGTATTGCGTCATCCTGTGCCACACGCCCAAGCTGTGTCCCGCTTGCACCCGGTCGAGCGCGATTTGGCCATTGTGGTGAAAGAAGATGTCACGCACGATGTGTTGATGGATTGCATCCGTCAGGCTGACCACAGCCGGTTGTTGAACAATGCCGTCTTGTTCGATGTGTATCGGCCTTCGAAACCGGACGCATCTGTTCAAGCAGGAGAGAAAAGCATGGCGGTCAGGTTGTCCTTGCAAAGCACAGACGAACATACACTCACCGACGCGCAAATTGAGGGTGTCATTCAATCTGTCATCGACAGCCTCAGCCGTCAACTCTCAGCCAGATTGCGTGCCTGAAGGAGCCTATGCATGAACCTGTCTTTTGAAACCATTGAAACACCTGCGTTGACCAAAGCACAGCTGGCTGAATTGTTGTTTCAGCAAATTGGGTTGAACAAGCGCGAATCCAAAGACATGATCGACGCTTTTTTTGACTTGATTGCCAAGCAATTGGTTGAAGGTGACGACGTCAAAATTTCCGGGTTTGGAAATTTCCAAATTCGAACCAAGGCACCCCGACCCGGACGCAATCCCCGCACGGGAGAAACCATTCCCATCAAAGCCAGGCGTGTTGTCACTTTTCACGCCAGCCAAAAGCTCAAAGAGCAAATCCAAGGCGCCACGGCAGAGACGTCTCAATAAGAAAACTTTTGGCGCAATTTCTCTCGGTTGTCGGCGCTGTCTTGGTTGCAAAACCTTTGAATTGTTGGAAGAAAACGTTTTTATTTGCTCTATTTCTGAATTTTCAAGTCGATATGCTTTGAATGATGCAGGTCTTCGTGTAACCTCTAAAACCCTTTGAAACCGATTGATTCCATGGAGAATTCTCTCCCTTCCATTCCAGCCAAACGCTACTTCACCATTGGTGAGGTCAGCGAACTTTGTGGTGTCAAGCCGCATGTGCTGCGCTATTGGGAGCAGGAATTTACGCAATTGCGGCCGATGAAACGTCGTGGAAATCGCCGCTATTACCA
>CANGZG010000003.1 GCA_947458415.1 Comamonadaceae bacterium
ACGGCGCGTCACCAACAACATCTTGGCGTGGGTTTTTAAGCCCACGACGCCATACACCACCTGCGCACCCACCGACTCCAGCCTTTCAGCCCAATTGATGTTTGCCTCTTCATCAAACCGCGCTTTGATTTCCACCACCGCAGTCACTTCTTTGCCACGGATCACCGCTTCGCGCAGCAAATCCATCAACTCCGAATCGGTGCCCGTTCTGTAAATCGTTTGCTTGATGGCCAGTACTTTGGGGTCATTCACCGCTTCTTTCAGAAAAGCCAACACGCCTTTGAACGACTCAAACGGCTGATGAATCAGCACATCATTTTTTTTGATCTGTTTGAAAATGGATTCGTCTTCGCGAAGTTGCTTCGGGTAGCTGGCTTGAAACTCAGGAAACAACAGCGCTGGCTGATTGACAAGGTCAATCAACTGCGTGAGTCGAACCAAATTCACTGGGCCATCCACTCTGTACAGAGCTTCAGCGGGTAATTTGAATTGATGCAACAGAAATTGCGACAAGTGTTGGGCGCAGTCAGAAGATACTTCCAAGCGCACGGGCTTTCCGAACTGCCGGTGCTCCAAGCCGTGCCGAAGAGCTGTTCTCAAATTTTTTGCGTCTTCTTCATCAACCAGCAATTCAGAATCTCGGGTGACACGAAATTGTGAAAACTCTCCTACCGTTCGATCCGGAAACAAATCCTTGAGGTGCGCGCGAATCACACTGGAAAGCGTCACCATGTAAATCGTTTGACCTTCACTGGGGACTGGCAAACGAATGACCCGAGGCAAAGACCGCGGTACTTTGACAATGGCAATGTCGTTTTCACGGCCAAACGCATCTTTGCCAGACAATCGCACAATGAAATTCAATGACTTGTTGGCAACTTGCGGGAAAGGGTGCGACGGGTCAAGGCTGACAGGTGTCAACAAAGGCCTGACTTTTTGCTCAAAATATTGCTTGACCCATTTATGCTGGGCATTATTTCGCTCGTTGTATGTGATCAAACGAATGCCTTGTGCGCTCAATGCAGGCATCAACTCTTCATTGAACAGGCGGTATTGCTTTTCAACCAGTGTTTTGGCAACTTGAGAAATCTTTTGGTAAGAATGCAGTGAATAAGGCGCAGCCAGGCTTTTGCTGTCAATTTGGTGCAAGTGAAGCGCCACGCGAACTTCAAAAAATTCATCCAAGTTTGAAGACACGATACACAAGTAACGCAAGCGCTCCAAGAGGGGAATATGGGGTCGCCTGACCATGTCCAGCACACGCTCGTTGAAAGCCAAAGTGCTTTCATCTCGGTCAATCAGGACGGGCAATGTGGATGTCGACATACTGATTCCATCAAGCCAATAATTGAGCCAATTGCGTTGCTGACTGTTGGGCAGTGGCCATGTCTGGCGCCTCCACCATGATTCTCAGCACGGGTTCGGTGCCACTGGGCCGAATCAAAATTCGCCCCTGTGCACCCAAAGTGCGCTCTAATGCCAAACACGCTTGCTGAAACGGCGCATGGTGTTGCCAGTCCGTGCCAGTGCCCAATTTGACGTTGATCATGTGCTGTGCAAACAGCCGCACGTCATCCAACAAGTCAGCGAGTGACGCGTTTGCCCTGAGACATGCTTGTATGACTTGCAGCCCGCTGATCAAACCATCGCCACTGCTGTGCTTGTCCAGTATCAACAAGTGACCTGAACCTTCGCCTCCCAACAGCCACTGGTTTTCTGACAGTTTTTCCAACACATAGCGATCCCCGACTTTGGCCCTGACCAAGGGGATATGCAGTTTGGCCAAAGCCAACTCCACGCCTTTGTTGGTCATTTGTGTTCCCACCACACCGTTGATCGCCTGTCCTTGCTGCAAGCGGTCTTTGGCGAGCACATAAAGCAATTCATCACCGTTGAACAAGCGGCCTGTGTGATCAACCACTTGCAATCGGTCTGCATCGCCATCCAGCGCCAGACCGTAATCCGCCTGATGCGCCTTCACTGCCAGAACCAAAGCCTCAGGATTCGTAGCGCCAAACCCTTGGTTGATGTTCAAACCATCGGGTGAACAACCAATGGAAATCACTTCTGCACCCAACTCTTTGAACACCTTGGGCGCGGCCAAGTAAGCAGCCCCATGGGCTGCGTCGACCACTATTTTTTTTCCTTTGAGCGACAGCGTGCCAGCAAAAGTGCTTTTGCAAAATTCAATGTACCTGCCGATGGCGTCATCCAAGCGGCGGGTTTTGCCCAGTGATGCGGAGTTGACCCACTCAGAATGCATTTCAAGTCGTTGTTCGACTGCCAGTTCCCAATGGTCATCTAACTTACTGCCTTGGTCATTGAAAAATTTCACACCGTTGTCGTCAAACGGGTTGTGGCTTGCACTGATCACCACGCCCAAATTGGCGCGCAAAGCTTTCGTCAAATAGGCCACGCCAGGCGTGGGCATGGGGCCGAGCAACACGACATCGACACCAGCAGAATTGAAACCGGCTTCTAATGCAGACTCCAGCATGTAACCGGAAATGCGAGTGTCTTTCCCGATGACTACTTGCGGGCGAGGGTCAGTTTGCTTTAAGTGGTGCCCAACCGCGTTTGCCAGTTTCAACATGAAGTCGGGCGTGATGGGGTATTGACCCACCGTTCCACGAATGCCATCTGTCCCGAAATAGGTTCTTTTCATGTTGTTCTGATCCCGCAGGATTTGTGTAACTTCAAACAGAGGCCAACCACACTGCCCGTGCCGCCACGGTGTGGGCCACATCATGCACACGCAAAATGCTCGCCCCCCTCTCCATCGCCATGACAGCTGCTGCGATGCTGGGTATGAGGCGTTGTGAAACATCCAACCCAGTGACATGACCCAATGATGATTTGCGTGACCAACCCACCATGAGTGGAAGGTCAAACTGTAGCAAAAGCGGTTGGCATTTCAAGATGTGAAAGTTTTGTGACACTTTTTTGCCAAAGCCAATGCCCGGGTCCAATACCATGCGGTTTCTGGCAATGTGGTGTTGGTCCGTGAGTTGCAGTTGCGTTTGAAAAAAAGTGGTCAATGCCTCCATCACATCCTCTTCCATGGGATGGATTTGCATGGTGGTTGGTTCGGCGTGCATGTGCATCATGCACACGCCACATTGAGCCGAAGCAATGGTTTGCATCGCATGCGGTTGCCGCAGGCCCCAAATGTCGTTGATGATGTCCACACCGAGATCCAAAGCCTTTTGCATGTTCTCAGGATGGTACGTGTCGAGGGAAACAGGTTTATCCCAGCGCAACAACTCATCCAAAACAGGGGCAATGCGAAGCCACTCTTGCGCGTGCGTCAAGGGCTGCGCACCCGGTCTTGTCGATTCGCCACCCACGTCCAAAATGTCTGCCCCTTCGTTGAGCAACACCTGTGCATGTGCAATGGTTTCTGCGGGGGAAAAAAGAGGCTGTGAAGCAGAGAAGGAATCTGGCGTCGCGTTGACAATGCCCATCACCAATGGGCGTTCAAGGGAAAGGTCAAAGCGAGTGGTTTTCCAGAAACGAACATGGGGCAAACGCCCCATGTTTTCATGACCGTCCAAAGCCATTAAGCCGTGGTAGGAGATGTATTTGGATGAACAGCGGGTGTGCCACCCGAACCATCGCCAGACGAAGGCGTGCGCGGGGTCCAGTCTTTCGGCGGACGCGGTGGGCGCCCAGCCATGATGTCGTCTAACTGATCGCTGTCAATTGTTTCCCACTCCATCAAGGCGTGGGCCATGGCGTGCATCTTGTCAGCGTTTTCTTCGATCAGTTTTCTGGCCAAGCTGTACTGCGCGTCAATGATGCTTCTGACTTCATCATCCACTTTTTTCATCGTGGATTCGCTCATGTTGGTGGTCTTGGTCACTGAACGCCCCAAAAACACTTCGCCTTCATTTTCAGCGTAGACCATGGGACCAAGGGCTTCAGACATGCCATAGCGCATCACCATGTCGCGTGCAATTTGGGTGGCGCGTTCAAAATCGTTTGAAGCACCAGTGGTCATTTGGTTCATGAACACTTCTTCTGCGATGCGGCCACCAAACAACATGCTGATTTGGCTGAGCATGTAAGTTCTGTCGTAGCTGTAACGGTCAGCCGCCGGCAAACTCATGGTGACACCGAGTGCGCGTCCCCTTGGAATGATGGTGACTTTGTGGACTGGATCGCATTTGGGCATGAGCTTGCCTATCAACGCATGGCCAGACTCGTGATATGCGGTGTTTTTGCGTTCCTCTTCCGGCATGACCATGCTGCGTCGCTCAGGTCCCATCAAAATTTTGTCTTTGGCTTTCTCAAAGTCTTGCATTTCCACCACGCGAGCGTTGCGTCGTGCAGCCATCAGTGCGGCTTCATTGGTCAGGTTGGCCAGGTCAGCACCGCTCATACCGGGTGTGCCTCGGGCAATGACGCTGGGGGACACATCTTGACCCACTGGAATTTTGCGCATGTGCACATTCAAGATTTGCTCACGGCCGCGAATGTCGGGCAATGTCACATACACCTGTCTGTCAAAACGACCCGGGCGAAGTAAAGCCGCATCGAGAATGTCAGGACGGTTGGTCGCTGCCACCACGATCACACCCAGATTGGTTTCAAAGCCATCCATCTCCACCAACATTTGGTTGAGCGTTTGTTCCCGTTCGTCATTGCCGCCGCCAAGCCCTGCGCCCCGTTGACGGCCCACGGCGTCAATCTCGTCAATGAAAATGATGCAAGGCGCATTCTTTTTGGCGTTTTCAAACATGTCACGCACACGGGCTGCACCCACACCCACAAACATCTCAACAAAGTCAGAACCAGAAATGCTGAAGAAGGGAACTTTGGCTTCGCCAGCGATGCCTTTGGCCAACAACGTCTTACCGGTTCCAGGCGGGCCCACCAACAACAAACCCCTGGGAATACGCCCACCGAGCTTTTGAAATTTTTGCGGGTCTTTCAGGAAGTCCACCACCTCTTTGACTTCTTCTTTGGCTTCATCGCAACCCGCCACGTCCGCAAATGTCACGGTGTTGTTATTTTCATCAAGCATGCGGGCTTTGCTTTTGCCAAAGCTAAACGCACCGCCTTTGCCCCCACCTTGCATTTGGCGCATGAAGTAAACCCACACGCCAATCAGCAACAACATTGGGCCCCAGCTGACCAACAAGGTCATGAGCAATGAGCCTTCTTCACGGGGCTTGACATCAAACTTGACGTTATTGGAAATCAAATCGCCGACCAAACCGCGGTCCAAATAGGTTGCGTTGGTTCTGACTTTGCGGTCATCAATGGTGGTTGCAACGATTTCTGTGCCCCCTTGGCCTTCTTGAATGGTGGCCGACTTGATGCGCTTGCCTCGAACTTCCTCTAGGAAATCAGAGTAAGCGAGGTAGCCGTTACCTGCTTGACCGCGTGAATCAAATTGCTTGAAAACGGTGAACAGCACCAAGGCAATCACCAGCCAAACAGCCATTTTAGAAAACCAAGGATTGTTCAATGCGAACTCCAGTCAAATTGGTACCAGCGATATGCCAATCACAGTTGAGGACCATTTTAGGCTTTTCAAGGCTCACATCCGGATCCATCTCAGAGCGCCATGAACTGTGTACGGTTTTTGACCAAGCGGTAAGGCACTCCCAAAAGCCACTGCGCTTCAGAAAAGCACTTCACGAAATGTGTATAAAAGGCTTATCTCTTGGAAAAAACCGCTGGGTATTACTTTAAACCTATGCCTACCAAGAAATTTTCGGCGGATTTGTCTCTGCTGGCCTTGGGTTTAAAGGGTTTGACCACTTTGAAAGATTCTTTGAACAATTTCACCAACTGGCTGTAACCACTGCCATGAAAGACCTTGACCACCAACGCCCCCTGCGGCTTCATGTGCGCTTGACAAAACTCGACCGCCAACTCGACCAAGTGACTCATTCTGGCGGCATCCGCAGACTCCACGCCACTCAGGTTGGGCGCCATGTCAGAAACCACCACATCGACCGCTTTGCCATCCAAGCAAAGGTTCAATTGTTGCAACACCTCAGGTTCACGGAAATCACCTTGCAAAAAATGAACGCCTTCGATCGGCTCCATGGGCAATATGTCCAAGGCAATCAATGTGGCGTCCAGTTCGCCTGCAGCCGCGCCCTCAGGCGCCATGCGGCGACGCAAATACTGGCTCCATGCACCCGGTGAGCTGCCCAAGTCCACCACCACCATGCCTGGTTTGAGCAGGCCTAAGGCTTCATCAATTTCCTTCAGCTTGTAAGCGGCACGCGCACGGTAGCCGTCCTTTTTGGCCAACTTGACATACGGGTCATTCACATGGTCGTTCAACCACGATTTATTGACTTTTTTACTTTGTGTTTTGACTTTCAATCGCTGACCCTCTGTCTGGGAAGATAATACCCTTCATGTCCGCCATACAACTCACCCCTGCAGAACGAAAAATTCACCGTGCCAACGCACACCACCTTGACCCTGTGGTCATGGTGGGCAACGACGGCGTCACCCCGGCCGTGATCAAAGAAATTGATTTGGCACTCAATTCGCACGGCCTGATCAAAGTCAGGGTGCTTGGCGATGACAGAGACAGTCGCGAAACCATGTTCCATGGGCTTTGCGAACAACTCCATGCAGCGCCGATTCAACACATTGGCAAATTGCTGGTGCTGTGGCGACCACAGCCTGTCAAAGAGAAAAAAACCGATCCGGAAAAATTGCCTGGGCCACGTGAATTCAAAGTATTGAAATACAGCAGCAGAGGCGGTCAACGCCCTGAAATGAAAAGAGTGACCATCTTAGGAAACCAACGACTGGCGGCTGGCGGTCAAGTCAAACGGGCCAAACCCAAACAAAAATCTGTCAAGAAGAAAAATCAAACGTAAGACACTTTGATGATTTCATATTGCTTGACGCCGCCTGGGGCCTGAACACTGGCCACATCACCTTCATCCTTACCGATCAACGCTCTGGCGATGGGGCTGCTGATATTGATCAGACCCAATTTTAAATCTGCTTCGTCTTCGCCCACAATTTGGTAAGTGACGTGCTCGCCTGTGGCCTCGTCTTCGAGCTCAACAGTGGCGCCAAACACCACACGCCCGCCAGCATCCAAAGTGGCCGGATCGATGATTTGGGACATGGACAATTTGCTCTCAATCTCTTGAATACGCCCTTCAATGAAACCTTGACGGTCCTTGGCCGCGTCGTATTCAGCGTTCTCGCTCAAATCGCCTTGGGCACGTGCTTCCGCGATCGCATTGATCACCCACGGCCTGTCCACTGTTTTCAATGTGTGCAACTCTTGTTTGAGTTTTTCAGCGCCCAATTTGGTGATAGGAATCGTTGCCATGTTCTGTTTGGTAAAGAATTGAAAGACTCAGGACTGCAATTGAAGATGCATTTCCTGCAACGAATAAACGTTGAGATTATCAAGGTATTTCATGCCTTCCACGGCCGCCTCTGCGCCGGCAATGGTGGTGAACGTGGTGACACGCGCAAGCAATGAAGAAATACGGATCTGACGAGAGTCAGCGATGGCATTGCGGCGCTCTTCCACCGTGTTGATGACCAAAGCGATTTCATTGTTTTTGATCATGTCGACCACATGGGGTCTGCCTTCAGTGACTTTATTGACGGCAACCACAGGCAATCCGGCTGCGGCAATGGCAGCGGCCGTGCCTTTGGTGGCCACCAACTCAAACCCGTGATCTACCAAGCGACGGGCTACTTCGACCGCACGGGCTTTGTCTGCGTTTTTGACGGTCAAGAAAACCTTGTTCACTGCATCGGTTGGCTGAGGCAGTTTGGTGCCAGCGCCCAATTGGCTCTTGACGAAAGCCTCACCGAAGGTCAAACCGATGCCCATGACTTCACCGGTCGATTTCATCTCGGGGCCCAGAATCGTGTCCACACCGGGGAATTTCACAAAGGGGAACACCGCTTCTTTGACACTGAAATAAGGCGGCAGTACCTCACGCACGATGCCTTGGGCACCCAAGGATTGCCCCACCATGCAACGCGCTGCCACTTTGGCCAATTGAATACCCGTGGCTTTGCTGACAAAAGGCACTGTGCGACTGGCTCTGGGGTTGACCTCCAGGACATAAATGACATCCGCACCGTCCATTTTTTGAATGGCGAATTGCACATTCATCAAACCAACGACGTTCAAACCGTGCGCCATTTCAGTGGTTTGACGCTTCAACTCTTGGATGGTTTGAGGCGACAGCGAATATGGCGGCAAAGAACAAGCCGAGTCGCCACTGTGCACGCCCGCCTGTTCAATGTGCTCCATCACACCACCAATGAACACTTGCTTGCCATCACAAATGGCGTCAACGTCGCATTCAATGGCATCATTCAAAAAACGGTCTAACAACACCGGCGACTCGTGACTGACCTTGACCGCTTCGCGCATGTAGCGCTCAAGGTCACGTTGCTCATGGACAATTTCCATGGCCCGGCCACCCAACACATAGCTGGGTCGAACCACCAACGGATAACCCAATTGTTGGGCTTTCTCCAAAGCTTCTGCTTCAGTACGCGCAGTGGCATTCGGCGGTTGGCGCAAACCCAGGGTATGCAACATTTGCTGAAACCGCTCTCTGTCTTCAGCGGCATCGATCATGTCAGGACTGGTGCCGATGATGGGCACGCCTTCAGCCTCCAAACCCAGCGCCAATTTCAAAGGCGTTTGCCCGCCATATTGAACAATCACGCCGAAGGGCTTTTCTTTGTCCACAATTTCAAGCACATCCTCCAGCGTCAGCGGTTCGAAATACAAACGGTCGCTGGTGTCGTAGTCGGTGGACACCGTTTCGGGGTTGCAATTGACCATGATGGTCTCGTAGCCATCCTCACGCATGGCCAACGCTGCATGTACACAGCAATAGTCAAACTCAATGCCTTGACCGATTCTGTTGGGACCACCGCCCAGCACCATGATTTTTTTCTTGTCGGTCGGTGCCGCTTCGCACTCTTGATCGTAGGTCGAATACATGTACGCTGTGTTGGTGGCAAATTCTGCAGCACATGTGTCTACTCGCTTGAAAACCGGCCTGACGCCCATTTGCCAACGGGCTTGGCGAATGGCTTTTTCGGTGGTTTTGAGTTGCTTGGCTAAACGCCGATCAGAAAAACCTTTTTGCTTTAACTGACGCATTTCGCTGGCCGAGATATCGGAGAGTTGATAACGCTCCAATTCCAACTCAATCTTCACAATTTCTTCGATCTGCACCAAAAACCAAGGATCGATACGGGTCAGCGCAAACACCTCTTGCACAGACATGCCCATGGCAAATGCATCACCCACATACCAAATTCGCTCGGGACCAGGCTCGCCCAATTCCTTTTCAAGCACTTCGCGGTCTTGGGTTTTTTCATTCATGCCATCAACGCCAACTTCCAACCCGCGCAATGCTTTCTGAAAAGATTCTTGAAAGGTTCTGCCAATGGCCATGACCTCGCCCACCGACTTCATTTGCGTGGTCAATCGGCTGTCAGCCGTGGGAAATTTTTCAAAGGCAAACCGAGGAATTTTGGTCACCACGTAATCAATGCTGGGCTCAAAGCTGGCAGGTGTGGCCCCGCCAGTGATGTCGTTTCGCAGCTCATCCAAAGTGAATCCAACCGCCAACTTGGCCGCCACTTTCGCAATTGGAAAACCAGTGGCTTTGGAAGCAAGCGCCGAGGAACGCGACACGCGTGGGTTCATCTCAATCACCACCATGCGCCCATCCACAGGGTTGATGGAAAACTGCACGTTGGAACCACCCGTATCGACACCGATTTCACGCAAAACCGCCAGGCTGGCGTTGCGCATGATTTGGTATTCCTTGTCGGTGAGCGTCTGCGCTGGCGCCACGGTGATCGAGTCACCGGTGTGAACACCCATGGGATCTAAATTTTCAATCGAGCAAACGATGATGCAGTTGTCGGCTTTGTCCCTGACCACTTCCATCTCATACTCTTTCCATCCCAGCAAAGATTCTTCAATCAGCAATTCACTGGTGGGTGAAGCCTCAAGGCCCCGTTTGCAAATGACTTCAAATTCTTCGGCGTTGTAGGCGATGCCGCCTCCGGTGCCGCCCAATGTGAAACTGGGTCGAATGACCACAGGAAAGCCCACGGTTTTTTGAACTGCCCATGCCTCATCCAAGCTGTGTGCAATGCCTGATCTGGCCGAACCCAAACCGATTTTCGTCATCGCATCTTTGAACTTCAAACGGTCTTCGGCTTTGTCAATCGCTTGGGGGGTGGCACCAATCAATTCAACAGGTTTGCCTGTGTTGGCGCCGGTGTATTTGTCCAAAACACCTTGGTGCCATAAATCGAGGGCGCAATTGAGCGCGGTTTGTCCACCCATGGTTGGTAGTATCGCGTCAGGCTTTTCCTTGGCGATGATTTTTTCAACGGTTTTCCAAGTGATGGGTTCGATATAGGTGACATCTGCAGTGGCAGAGTCGGTCATGATGGTGGCTGGATTGCTGTTGATCAAGATGACTTTGTAGCCCTCTTCTCTCAAAGCTTTGCATGCTTGAACGCCCGAATAGTCAAATTCACACGCTTGACCAATCACAATCGGGCCAGCGCCAATCAACAAAATACTTTTGATGTCTGTACGTTTAGGCATGTGCTTACACCGTCATGGAATGGATGAACCGGTCAAACAAATAACCGATGTCGTGCGGGCCGGGAGACGCCTCTGGATGTCCTTGGAAGCCAAACGCATGCTGACCCTTGACTTCGATGCCTTGCAAACTGCCATCGAACAAACTGACATGGGTTGCTTGCAAATGCGCAGGCAGAGATGCTTCATCCACAGCAAAACCGTGGTTTTGACTGGTGATCGAAACCCTTGCCGTCGACAAATCTTTGACAGGGTGATTCGCACCGTGGTGCCCAAATTTCATTTTGTAGGTTTTGGCACCGCAGGCCAGAGCCAGTATTTGGTGACCGAGACAAATGCCAAACAATGGCACTTTTCGATTCAACAACGTTTGCGTGGCTTCAATGGCGTAAGTGCAAGGGCCGGGGTCCCCTGGACCGTTAGACAAAAACACCCCATTGGGGTTCAATTTCAACACGTCTTCGGCACTGGTTTGGGCGGGCACCACTGTCACATCGCAACCTCTTTGTGCCAGCATGCGCAAAATATTTTTCTTGATCCCAAAGTCAAACGCCACTACCTTGAACTGGGTTTGTGTGGCCTCGCCATAACCCTGACCCAATCTCCATTCAGTTTGCGTCCATGCATAAGACTGCTCGACAGAGACTTTGGAAGCCAAATCCAGACCGCTCATGGAAGGGGCTGCTTTGGCTTGGGCAATCGCTTGCTGTATGTCGTTTTCAGTGACGCGATGACCCATGGGAAAGGCATGAATGGCACCATTTTGTGCGCCATTTTCACGCAAATGACGGGTCAACATGCGGGTATCAATGTCTGAGATGGCCACTGTGCCGCTGGATTTCAAATAGGCTGATAAATCATCAGTGGCACGGAAATTTGAATGCGTGATGGGTAAATTTTTGATGATCAACCCGGCGGCATGAACGGCAGAAGACTCGTTGTCCTCTGAATTGACACCGTAATTGCCAATGTGGGAATACGTCAGGGTGACCAATTGTTGGTTGTAACTGGGGTCGCTCAGTATTTCCTGATAACCGGTCATGGAAGTATTGAAAACCACTTCACCGACAGTTTGTCCATTGTGTCCAATGGATTGCCCCATGAATACCGTGCCGTCTGAAAGCGCCAAAATAGCGGGAGGACGATTTCCCTGAAGAGTCAAAAGCACTCAGATCTCCGAGATTCGGTGACGCCCTTGACGAAAGAGATGCACTCTCTTTGGATGTTATGCAAGGGGAATGGCTTTTTTTCGAGCGAAGGGCGTGCGGTTGATGTAGAAGTCAGCCATTATATCCCCCGCCTGTTGCGATCATTTCGCTATAGCTTCTCTGTGCGTTGAATGGCACTGGCATGCAAACAAATGGCCGCAGCAGCAGCCACATTCAGGGACTCTTGACCTCCTGGCTGCGCGATTCGAATTCGTTGGCAATTCCCTTCGAACCATCCGGCAGAGATCCCCTGACCCTCGTGCCCGAAAACCCACGCGCAGGGCCAAGGCAAGGGTTGATGGTGGTTGCGCTCATGCAAAAAAGTGCCCTGGTGAACATCGGTCACCAACACAGGCCATTTCAAAGCCAAGACATCTTTCACTGGCCACGACTCATGCAACTTCAACCCAAAGTGCGCGCCCATCGCGGCGCGAACAACTTTGTGCGACCACAAGGACACCGTCCCTGGTGTGGTGATGATTTGTGTGAACCCGAATGCGGCTGCGCAACGCATCATGGAACCAGCATTGCCTGGGTCTTGAACCTGGTCCAACACCACCACGGCATCTAACGAACTTGGCGCCGTTGTGTCTGACAATTCGATACAGGCCAACACCCCGGTGGAGGAAGGCAATTGGCTCAAGTTCTGCATCAAGGGTTCTGTGATGGTCGTCACTTGATCGGCATGTTTGAGCCAATGGCTTGGCAGCGTCGACAACTTGCTGTCTTGCAAGACCAATTCTTTAAAGTGCCAACCATGCGCCAGGGCTGCATTGCATAAATGCTCTCCTTCCAGCCAAACAAGATGGGTTGTACGGTAAGACGCGTTGTCTTTCAAGGCGGCGCGCAAACGCTTGTAGTTGGCGTTGTCTTTGGAAGATATATGCTTTGACAACACGTCAAGACACCTCATCGTTTTGATGAAGCCATTTCGCGACCGGCGCAAAGCTTTTGCGATGCCAGTGGGTAGGACCAAACTTGGACAACGCTGACAAATGCGCTGCGGTGCCATAGCCTTTATGTTTTGCAAACCCATACTGTGGAAATTCTTCGTCGATGGACTCGCACCATCTGTCGCGCTCCACCTTTGCCAAAATGGAAGCGGCTGAGATGCTGGGTACTTTGGCATCTCCCTTGACAATGGCCTCCGCCAACATGTCCAAGACAGGTATGCGGTTGCCATCAATCAATGCTTTGCCTGGCTTTAAGCGCAAACCTTTGACTGCACGTTGCATCGCCAACAGGGTGGCTTGCAAAATATTCAAGCGATCGATTTCCTCGACAGATGCCTGTGCCACACAAAAGGCAATCGCGTTGGCTTTGACATGGTCATACAAATGCTGTCGCTGCTTGGCGCTGAGTTTCTTGGAGTCCGCCAACCCGGGGTTGGGTACCAAATCATCCAAGATGACCGCCGCCGCAAACACCGGTCCAGCCAAAGGCCCTCGGCCAGCCTCATCCACCCCGGCAATCAACGTGGGGGCATCCCAATTCAAAGGGGCTTGTTTAACGAGCAAGGATTTTTTCGATGGCATGCGCCGCAATGCTTGCTGTGTCGGCACGCAAGCTCTCATGAAGTTGAGAAAAGGTTGCTTTGAGTTCAGCCACGCGTGTGGGGTCGTTCAACCATTCCAACACACTGTTCGCGATGGCTTTCGGGGTGGCCTGCGCTTGTATCAACTCAGGCACGACAAAATCTCCGCAAAGAATGTTGGGCAAACCTACCCACGGTTGCAATCTTTTTCTTTGAGTGATGTACCAGGTCAACCAAGGCATGGCATAGGAAATCACCATGGGACATTTGAACAACGCTGTCTCCAAAGTGGCGGTGCCACTGGTGACCATGGCGACATCTGCACTGGCCATGACGTGATGGCTTTGCCCTTCGATGACCTTCAAATGCATGATGTTGGGAAATTGGGCCACGTAGGCGTTCACCAATTCCATCATGCCTGGCGCGACCGGAAGCACCGGGATCAAATGAGGGTGTGATTGTTGAAGGATTTCAACCGCAGCCAAAAAACGGGGGGTCATTTGGTGGATTTCATCTCGCCTGCTGCCAGGCAGCACGGCGACCACCAGATCGCTGACTGACAAACCCAAATGCATTCTTGCACCAACCTTGTCAGGCACAGCGGGAATGAAATTGGCGATGGGATGGCCGACAAAGGTCGCGTCAACGCCGTGATTTTCAAGCAATGCTTTTTCAAAAGGAAATATACACAGCACATGGTCCACACTGGCGCGAATTTTTTTGATTCTCTCGAAACGCCAAGCCCAAATCGAGGGACACACATATTGGATTGTCGGAATACCATTGGCACGCAGATCACAAGCCAGGTCTAAATTGAAATCTGGCGCGTCGACCCCGATGAACACATCGGGGGGAGATGCCAATAACCTGGTCTTGAGTGCTTTTCGAATAGCTACGATTTCTTTGTAATGCTTGATCACTTCGACGTAGCCGCGAACAGACAATTTCTCCATGGGCCACCATGAATCCATGCCACCTTTGACCATGGCTGGGCCACCAATCCCGACCAACGACACAGTTGGCCAAGTGCGCTTCAATCCAGGAATCAAAATGGAGGCGAGCAGATCACCAGATGACTCGCCAGCGACCATGGCGATGTGTGAAATGGCGGCGCTCATTCAACGAATGTCATGGTGTGTCAGCGAATGATGCCACGCGATGGTGAAGCAGACAACAAGAACGAAGACATCAAGTCCACCACCGTTGTCAATGACCCATCCTCTTTAGACATGGCTTGAATCTGCTCAATGGACTGAGCGAGAGGTAAACCATCGCGGTACAACACTTTGTGCATTTGCTTGACTGCTTGTATTTGATTGGCAAGAAACCCGCGACGCTTGAGGCCCTCGTAATTCATGGACCTGACATGGGCAGGTTGACCCTGGCACATGGCAAAGGGAGGCAAATCCGCAAACAACAGAGAATTCATCGCCGTGAAACTGTGCGCACCTATGCGACAGAATTGATGAACCACGGTGAACCCACCCAAGATGGCCCAATCACCGACTTCCACATGGCCTGCCAACTGCGTGCTGTTGGCAAATATGGTGTGGTTACCCACTTGACAATCGTGCGCCAGATGCACATAAGCCATCATCCAGTTGTCGTTGCCTAAACGGGTCACCGCTTTGTCATTGGCCGTCCCAATGTTGAAGGTACAAAACTCGCGAATGGTATTTCTGTCTCCAATCACCAGCTCACAAGGCTCACCCGCGTACTTTTTGTCTTGCGGGACCGCTCCCAATGAATTGAATTGGAAAATGCGGTTGTCTAAGCCAATGGTGGTGTGGCCCTCAATCACGCAGTGAGAACCGATGGATGTGCCAGCACCCACGCGAACATGCGGCCCGATCGTGGTGTATGGACCCACGGTGACTGAGCTGTCAAGCTCGGCACCTGCATCAACCAAGGCAGTCGGATGTATCTTGACCATGGAATTCAATCAATGCGGCGCATGGTGCACATCAACTCGGCCTCGACTGCCAATTCTTCTTGAACCATGGCTTTGGCTTTGAATTTGAAAATACCCGCTTTCATGCGATCAATTTCAACTTTCAAGATGAGTGCATCGCCTGGCTCGACAGGACGCTTGAACCGCGCAGAATCGATTCCTGCAAAGTAATAAACCACCTTGTCATCCGGCACCATGTCCAACGCGTGAAAAGAAAGCAAAGCAGCTGCCTGCGCCAAAGCCTCCAGCATCATCACACCGGGCATCACCGGGCGATGCGGAAAATGGCCTGTGAAATAAGGTTCGTTCATGGTGACATTTTTCAAAGCCACAATGGATTTGCCTTTGTCAATTTCCAGCACCCTGTCCACCAAAAGAAAAGGGTAGCGGTGTGGCAACAGTTTCAATATTTGGTGGATGTCCATGTGAAAGCCTTTACGGTTTGTTATTTTTTTCTAAATTTTTGATGCGCTCTCGCAGACTGTGCAGTTGTTTGAGCGAGGCTGCATTTTTTTGCCACTGAGAATTCTCGTCGATGGGAAACATGCCGCTGTATGTCCCAGGCTTCAAAATGGAATGCGAGACCAGCGCGTAAGAACTGATGTGCACGTGGTCTGCGAGTTGAAGGTGTCCTAATACACCTGCACCTCCGCCAATGGTGCAATATGCGCCAATCGTGGAACTGCCTGCAATGGCAGAACAACCGGCCATGGCTGTGTGTTTGCCTATGCGCACGTTGTGGCCAATTTGAATCAAATTGTCAAGAATCACGCCTTCTTCAAGCACCGTGTCTTCCATGGCGCCGCGGTCGATGCACGTGTTGGCACCAATCTCGACATGATTCCCAATGATCACTCTCCCCAGTTGCTCAATTTTGATCCAACGCTGGTCATGAAGCGCAAACCCAAAACCATCCGCCCCCACCACCACACCGGAATGCAAAATGCAGTGGCTTCCGATCTCACAATAAGAAGACACCGTGACGCGTGATTTGAGCCATGTTCCCTCGCCAATCTTGGCGCCTTCTTCCACCACACACAAAGGACCAATGCGCGCGCTGGGGTGTATTTCAGCGGTCGGGTCGACCACGGCGGAGGGATGGATGTGGGGGACCTGCTTTGAGGGTTGTTGCGATACCCACAATTGCGTCAACTTAGCCCAATACGCATAAGGGTGATCCGTCACGATACAAGCACCACGCATGGCAGCGGCTTCTTGATGCGCCTTTCCAACCACGACACAAGTGGCTTGGCTTTTTTCAAGCTGAGAAATGTATTTGGGGTGGCTTAGAAAGCTGATATCTCCTTGACCGGCACTGACCAAAGGAGCGAGACGGGAAATTTGTGTGTCAGGGGAACCATGGAGTTGCCCCCCCAATTGATCTGTCAGAAACCCTAGCTTGAGGGTAACCACGCCATCACTTGCCGCTGTTGATGACTTTGATGACCTTGTCGGTGATGTCATGTTTGGGGTTGATATACACCGCTTCTTGCAATATCAAATCATATTTTTCTGACTCAGCGACTTGCTTGACAACCTTGTTGGCCTTTTCAAGCACCTGTTGAAGCTCTTCATTTTTTCTGGCGTTCAAATCTTCTTGAAACTCGCGGCGTTTGCGTTGAAATTCCCGGTCTTGATCGGCCAATTGACGCTGGCGAGCAGAACGTTGTGTGTCTGACAAGGTCGGCGAATCTCTTTCGAGTTTTTCAGAATTTGTTTTCAGGGAATTGCCAATGTCAACCAATTCTTTTTCACGCTTGGAGAACTCCTGCTCGAGTTTGGTTTGTGCCACTTTTGCAGTATTGGCTTCTCTGAAGATGCGGTCTGTGTTGACAAAACCGACACGGAAGTCATCAGCATGAAGAACCAAGGACGTCATGCCTAACAGGCAAACACTCAGCGTGCGAATCAGTGGAAAGTTCATCAGAAGGCCGTCCCGATTTGGAATTGAAAGGTTTGTATTCTATCGTTAGCAAATTGTTTAATCGGCTTGGCAAACGCGAACCTGAGGGGTCCCACCGGAGAAATCCAGCTCAACCCCACCCCAGCAGAACTTCTGAGCTGAGCCACATCAATCGATTCTTGGTCAGTGTAGACGTTGCCAACGTCAACGAAAGTAAACAAGCGCAGTGTTTTGTCTGTGCCAACCCCAGGAAAAGGCATTAAAAACTCGGTGTTCAATAAGATCTTTTTGGCACCACCCGTGGCGTAATCGCCACCGTAGCGGCTGTAAGTCGTGTCCGTTTGCAAGGAGTTCTGCTGGAAACCCCTGACCGATCCAAGTCCGCCTGCGTAGTAGTTCTTGAATATCGGGAAGTCCTTTCCGTTCAAGCCGCCGCCCAGACCCAATTCGGCATTGACAGCCAAGGTGTACTTGCGAGTCAGGGGCCAGTACTGCTGGTATTGGCCTGAATTTTTGTAGTAACGGGTGTCCCAGAATGCGCCAATGTCGGCATTGAGCCGAATCACTTTACCTTTGTTGGGAACCAATGTACTGTCTCGACTGTCCCTGGCCCAACCGACGGTGATCGGAGCCGATCTGACTGTGTTGCCCACATAGCCAGAGTTTGAATACGCGGTGGGGAGTCCGGTCCCGTTTGAGACAGAAGTTTGATCATATGCAATGCCAATTTGTACGGTGTCAATCTCTGCAATCGGCACCCCAAAACTCACCCCCAAACCCGACGAATAAATGTTGTAGTAAGTGGTGGAAGCCGCATAAGGACGCAAATTTCTGTCATAGAAACTCAATGTTCTTGACACCCCGTCTTCGGTGAAATAAGGGTCGGTGGTGTTCAATTGGTAAAGCTTGTTGTATTTGCTGGTGTTGACTTGTATGCCAACAGAGTTGCCCGTTCCAAAAAAATTGTCTTGGCTGATGCCAAAAGACAGAAAAAACTTCTCCGACGACGAAAAGCCTGCGCCAAGTTGCAGTGCACCAGTTGGTTTTTCAGTCACTTTCAAATTGATGTCAACTTGATCTGGCGTCCCAGGAACTTCTTGTGTGTCAATGGTCACCTCTGTGAAATACCCTAGCCGGTCAATCCGGTCTCTGGATTTTCGAATCTTGTCACCGTCATACCAAGCGGATTCCATTTGACGAAATTCTCGACGAATGATGTCGTCTTTGGTTCTGTCATTGCCAGAAATATTGATCCGACGGACATAGGCTCTTCTCGACGGGTCCGCTTGCAAGATGATTTTGACTTGGTTGGTCTTTCGGTCAATCTCAGAGCGCGGTTCTATCTTTGCAAAAGCAAAGCCGAAATTTCCAAAATACTCAGAAAATGCCTTGGTTGTTTCAACAATGTCGGTGATGTTGTAAGTGCGCCCGGGTTTGATACTGATCAATGATTTGAATTCGTTGTCTCTGCCCAAATAGTAGCCGTCTAACTCTACTGCGCTGACAACAAATTGAGCGCCTTCGGTGATGTTGATGGTGATGCTGATGTCTTGTTTGTTAGGTGAAATGGCCACTTGCGTGGAATCGACTCTGAACTCCAAATAGCCTCGCGACAGGTAAAAGGAGCGGATGTTTTCAAGGTCTGCATTCAACTTCGCTTGTGAATAGCGGTCGGACTTGGTGTACCACGACATGTAATTGGGTTCCGACAGGTCTAATTGGTCCTTGATGGTTGACTGGTCAAACGCCTTGTTACCTACTATTTTGAATTCTTTGATTTTGGAAACTTCACCTTCGATGACCGTGAAATTTAAATTGACTTTGTTTCGTTCCGACGGAGCCACTGTGGTCACAACCTCAGCGCCATACAAACTTTTGTTGATGTATTGACGCTTCAATTCCTGCTCCGCTCTGTCGGACAGCGCTTTGTCAAATGGCCGACCTTCGGATAATCCAATGTCTTTGAGCGCCTTCTTGAGCGTGTCTTTGTCAAACTCTTTGATGCCGACGAAATTCACCGAAGAAATCAAGGGACGCTCCTCGACCACCACAATCACCACATTGCCTTTGAGCTCAATTCGAACGTCTTTGAACAGTCCCAAGGCGAATAAATTGCGAATGGCCAGGGTGCCTTTGTCATCTGAATAAGACTCACCCACTTTGAATGGAAGCGTGGCCAACACATTGCCTGGTTCAACCCGCTGCAATCCTTCCAATTGAATATCTTGAATGTCAAATGGTTCCACAGCCAACACCGCCTGCGACATACACACCGACAGCATGATCACTGAGACCGATTGCTTGAGCACTGAAAAAACATAAGATTTCATAGGTAAACCAGAAGTGATATAGGGCGATTGATCTGATAATACATCAGTGATGAAGCCGCGAAATAAGCGCTCCTCGCTGATGAAAACTTATTCATTTAAACCATGGTCAATTTTTTGGCTGATGACAGCGCAGCTTGTCGTGAAAGTCGATCAATTTCCAGCAAATCGTCTAAATTGTTGGGCGCTGTCGGGTGAACCGACGACAAAGCAGACAGATTTACCTGGTGAATTTGATCGAAACGAATTTTCTGGTTCAAGAACAAATCCACGGCAACTTCATTAGAGGCATTCAAAACGGCGGTGGTTCCAGCAGGTGCCATCAGTGCCTCCCAGGCCAACGCCAGCCCGGGATAACGGGATTGGTGTGCTTCATCATCCATGGATTCAAATGTCATTTGTGAAGCTTGTTTGAAATCGATATGCGATGCCCCACTGCTGATCCGCTCTGGCCAAGCCAGTCCGTACGAAATGGGCATGCGCATGTCTGGTGTACCCAATTGCGCAACGATGGCACCATCGACAAATTCAACCATCGAGTGAATGATGCTTTGCGGGTGAATCACAACTTCAATTTGTGATGGGTCAACTCCAAATAAAAATTTCGCCTCAATGACTTCCAAGGCCTTGTTCATCATGGTTGCAGAGTCAACAGAAATTTTTCTGCCCATGACCCAATTGGGATGCGCACACGCTTGATCAGGGGTGATGTCTTTGAAAGTCAACGGCGAACGTGTCCTGAAAGGCCCGCCCGAAGCCGTCAAAATGATTTTGCTGACCGAAGAAGGCCAAGCTTGCGGGTTCTCTGGCAGCGATTGAAAAATGGCCGAGTGTTCGCTGTCAATCGGCAGCAATTTGGCGCCACCTTTGTTTACCGCATCCATGAACAGTTCTGCGCCGACCACCAGCGCCTCTTTGTTGGCGAGCAACAGTCGCTTGCCTGCCAAAGCCGCTGCCATGCAAGACGCCAAGCCAGCCGCACCCACAATCGCGGCCATGACCATGTCTACCCGCTCATCGCTGGCCACATCACACAAAGCATCGGCCCCGCACAGAACCCGGGTTGACGAGTTGGCAAGTTTCAATGCCGCTTCCAATTGCTTGGCCGCATCAGGGTCAACCATCACCGCAAAGCTTGGCTTGAATTGCAAACATTGGCTCAACATCAACTCGTGTTGTCTGGCGCCTGTCAACGCAAACAGGTGGTACTTGTCGGTGTGTCTGGCAATCACATCCAAGGTATTGACACCTATGGACCCGGTAGACCCCAACACGGTGACGGTTTTTTTCATGGTGATCACCACATTGAAATGAGAACAGCAAGCGGCAAAACAGGGAGTAACGCATCCAGCCGGTCGAGCACGCCGCCGTGTCCAGGCAAGAGTTGGCTGCTGTCTTTGGCGCCGGCAGCCCGCTTGATCAGCGACTCAAACAAATCACCAGCGGCACTGGCGAGTGTGAGCAAGGTCAGCCCTGCAAAAAAGACAGGCCAGCCAAACGCCAAGAGCCTGGCAAACACATGGTCATTACCCATGCCCCACGACGCTGATGCCACTGTCCAACCAATGGCCAACAACCAGACTGCCATCACAGCACCAGCCAATCCTTCAATGCTTTTACCCGGACTGATCGTGGGTGCCAATTTGCGTTTTCCCCAGCGGCGCCCAGCAAAATAAGCCGCGATGTCAGCGGTCCAAACCAGGCACAACACGGAGATCAAAAATGCAGTGCCGACGAGCTTGGCTTGAAGCAGCGACATGCCGCTCGATATCAGTAAGACCAGGCCCAGCACCAGTCTGATCCATTTTGGCGTGGCTTGCCAACTTGCACTGCCAAGTCTGAGAAAAAAAACAATGGTGCCAAACCAGACCACCACGCAAGCCAACCAAAATATGGGTGGCAGCGGTTGAAAAGCATACCCCGTCCAATAGCCGAAAAACACCCCCACGCACGCTGCAGGTAAAGAAAAAGCAGTTGTCAAGCCCAATCCGTTCAATCGACCCCACTCCCATGCCGCCGCTGCGATCAATGCCAAGCCCAAGATACCTAGCCACACAGGCGATGGATGAAACAACGCCGGCAAAGCAACCAACAGCAAAATAACCGCCGTGATGACGCGCTGCTTAAGCATGGCATGGTCTCATTCAGACAGCCATGATTTCTTGTTCTTTGGACGCGATCAATTTGTCAATGTCAGCAATGTGCTTGTCAGTGAATTTTTGAATGTCGTTTTCCGCGCGCTTTTGCTCATCTTCTGAAGCCAGTTTGTCTTTGACCAATTTCTTCACTGCTTCATTGGCATCACGCCGCAAATTGCGAATCGCAATTTTGGCGTTCTCACCCTCTGTGCGAACAATTTTGGTCATCTCCTTGCGCCGCTCTTCTGTCATGGGAGGCATGGGTACCCGAATCAAGTCGCCCATGGCAGAGGGATTCAAACCCAAATCACTTTCGCGGATGGCTTTTTCAATTTTGGGACCCAATCCCTTTTCCCATGGCTGAACACTGATGGTTCTGGCGTCCAACAAAGACACATTGGCCACTTGGGATAAAGGTGTGGGGTTGCCGTAGTACTCCACCATGATGGAATCTAACAATCCCGGGTTGGCGCGGCCCGTTCGAATTTTGCTCAGGCTGTTGGTAAACGACACAATGGATTGGTCCATTTTTGATTCGCTGTTTTTCTTGATGTCACTGATGCTTGTCATCATTCCTCTCCCGAAATATCCATTCTTATGAAGCAAACACAAGGGTGCCCTCGTCCTCACCCATGACAACGCGCTTCAATGCGCCGTGTTTGAAAATTGAAAAAACCGTGATCGGCAATTTTTGATCTCTGCACAGTGCAAACGCCGTGGCGTCCATGATGCCCAAATTGCCTTGGATGGCGTCGTCAAAACTGATTCGACTGTAACGGGTGGCGTCCGGATGCTTTTTCGGGTCAGCGGTGTATACGCCGTCAACTTTGGTGGCTTTCAACACCATCGCTGCGCCGATTTCAGCACCACGCAATGCAGCTGCGGTATCGGTGGTGAAAAAGGGATTGCCTGTGCCTGCTGCAAACACGACCACCTTCCCCTCTTCAAGGTATTGCAAGGCTTTGGGTCTGACATAGGGTTCAACCACTTGCTCAATCCCAATCGCCGACATCACCCTGGCCACCAAACCCGCTTTGTTCATGGTGTCAGCCAAAGCCAATGCATTCATCACCGTGGCCAACATGCCCATGTAGTCTGCAGTAGCGCGGTCCATGCCAACCGAGCCACCGGCCACGCCTCTGAAAATATTGCCACCGCCAATCACCACGGCGACCTCAACACCCAGGCGGGTGATTTCTGCGATCTCCTCGACCATGCGAACAATGGTGTCACGGTTGATTCCAAAAGCATCATCGCCCATCAAAGCTTCACCGGACAGCTTGAGCAGAATTCTTTTGTAAGCGGGTTTGGTGACTGTCATGGAAATCTCCGTGCGAATGAGTGTAAGACTTGCAAAAAAAAGGGGACTGGCAAGTCCCCTTTTAGGTCATCAAGCGGTTTGCTTGGCCGCTGCCACTTGGGCAGCCACCTCAGCTGCAAAGTCATCCACTTTGCGTTCAATACCCTCGCCCACCACGTACATGGTGAATGCTTTGACTTGGGTTTTGGCAGCCTGCAACATTTGTTCAACGGTCTGCTTGTCGTTCTTGACAAAAGGTTGATTGAACAAAGACACCTCTTTGAGGTATTTTTGAACAGCGCCTTCGATCATCTTGGAAGCGATGTCCGCAGGCTTGCCCGATTCTGCCGCTTTGGCGGTGGCCACAGAACGTTCTCTTTCAATCAATTCGGCGGGGACATCCGCGCTGGTCAACGACACAGGTTTCATGGCTGCCACATGCATGGCCACATCGCGCGCCGAAGCTTCTTCGCCATCAAATTCAACCACCACCCCGATGCGTGTGCCATGCAAATAGGATGTGAGATTGGCGCTGCCGTCAAAATAACGAAAGCGTCTGAAGCTCATGTTTTCGCCAATTTTTCCAACCAAACCCTTGCGAACGTCTTCCAAGGTGGGGCCAAAACCATCTTGCGAGTAAGCCAGCGCAGACAACGCTTCGATGGTGTCGGGATGGTGGGCTGCGATCAACTGGGCCGCCGCATTGGCCAAAGCCAAGAAGCTGTCGTTCTTGGTGACAAAGTCGGTTTCGCAGTTGACTTCCAACATGGCGCCGGTTTTGCCGGCCATGGCAATCGCAATCACACCTTCGGCTGTGACGCGGGCAGAAGCCTTGCTGGCCTTGCTGCCAAGCTTGACACGCAACAACTCTTCAGCTTTGACCATATCGCCTTCGGCCTCAGTCAATGCTTTTTTACATTCCATCATGGGCGCATCGGTTTTTGCGCGCAATTCAGCGACCATGCCTGCTGTGATATTCGCCATAAATTTTCCTTTGTATCTTTCTAGTTCCAAATATTAAGTTGCAAAAAAGGGGCCATCAAAGCCCCTTTTTGAAAGCCTAAGCAGATCAAGCTTGCCCGTTGGTCTCGACCTCGACGAACTCATCCTGGCCTTCAGCCACCGCTTTGACAACATCGTTGACTGCGTTGGCTCTGCCTTCCAAAATCGCGTCCGCAATGCCTCTGGCGTAAAGCGTCACAGCCTTGGATGAATCATCGTTTCCAGGAATGACGTAATCGATGCCTTCAGGTGAATGGTTGGAATCCACCACACCAATCAAAGGGATACCGAGCTTTTTGGCTTCGGCGATCGCGATTTTGTGGAAACCGACATCAATCACAAAAATGGCATCGGGCAATGTGACCATGTCTTGGATACCGCCAATGTCTTTTTCCAATTTTTCCAACTCACGCATGAACATGAGTTGCTCTTTTTTGGACATGGCGTCCAGCCCAATTTCTTGTTGGGCTTTCATGTCTTTCAAACGCTTGATAGACGTTTTGACCGTTTTGAAATTGGTGAGCATGCCGCCCAACCAACGTTGGTCAACATAGGGCACACCGGCTCGGGCGGCTTCAGAGGCAATGATTTCTCTGGCTTGACGCTTTGTACCCACCATCAAAATGTTGCCGCGATTGGCAGCCAATTGCTTGGTAAATTTCATTGCCTCTTGAAACATAGGCAATGTTTTTTCGAGGTTGATGATGTGGATTTTGTTGCGATGCCCAAAAATGAAGGGGGACATCTTGGGATTCCAAAAGCGTGTTTGGTGTCCAAAGTGGACCCCAGCTTCCAGCATTTCGCGCATGGTGACAGACATGAATAACTCCAAAGGTTGCGTCTAAAATCCAGTTCGTGATTGCATTGACTCAGATAAACTGCCTGTCAATGCAACACCTTTTGTGAACTGGTTTGGGATTTACTTTGGGCAATCTTTTCATCAAATGACTCACCCAAAGCCACGAGATTTTAGCACAAGCACAGCTCTTCCAGCTCGCAAAATTGGTTACTTTGGTATGAGATTATGAAAACAGCAGTCATTGGTGCAGGGGTCATTGGGGTGACCACCGCGTTGGAGCTTGCTTCCCATGGACACGATGTGGTTGTGTTTGAGAAGGGCTCAGGCATCGCTCAAGAGGCCAGTTTTGCCACAGGGGGTTTCATCGGGCCGGGCTTGATGCATGCTTGGACTGCCCCTGGCCTTCCGTTCAAGACCGTTGGGAAAATGCTCTTTGGCGCAGAGACACATGCTTTTCATGGCCTGGCCAACGCTTGGCTGTCCTGGCTTTGGCAGTGGCAAAAAGCCAGCGCCCATCCTGAGTACAAACTCAAACTCGAATCACTTCAACGCTTGGCCTTTTACAGCCAAGAGGTGTTGAGTGGCATCACAGAGCAATACGGATTGCAATACGAAAGCAGCCAAGGTTGCATGTTGATTTGTCGTCAAGAAAAAGATTTGAAAATGTTCCAACCACAATTGGACTTGTTGACAGACAACGGTTTTCATTTCAAAAAACTTGATCCCACTGAAGCGCGAAAACTCGAACCTGCGCTGTCCGAGGAACAATCTTTTCACAGCGCGGTGATGTTTGCAAACGACTCGATTGCCAATTGCAGACAGTTTGCATTGCTGGCAAAACAGCAGGCCAGTCTGCTTGGCGCAGATTTCAGAACCGGGCAAGAAGTGCTTGCGCTGTCGCCTGACGCACCCAGAACGGTGCGAACCTTGTCTGGCTCCTCTGAGAAATTCGATCACGTGGTGATTTGCGCAGGCATTCACAGCAAATCATTGGTCAAACATCTGGGGGTAGAGATTCCTTCACTGGCGGTTCACGGATACACGCTCAGCTCATCTGTGCGTCAATCGATCGATGCACCTGTTTTGGGGGTCATGGATGCCAAGCACCATGTATCGATTGCCCGCACAGGTCAACGCATCAGAGTCAGTGGCATCGCAGAAATAGGGGCAAACAAGAGGCCCCCAGAACAATGTGTTTCGCTTCTTTACAAAGTACTTAACGATTGGTTTCCAGGCGCGGCCAAAACCCATGAAGCTGTTCAAGTGTGGCGAGGTACTCGGGACGTACTGACCGACGGCGTTCCCATCCTCGGACATTCAGGCGTTCCAGGTATTTGGCTGAACACTGGCCATGGCAACCATGGATGGGCGAACAGTTGTGGCAGCGCCAGGGCCATTGCGGACATGGTTTCTGGCCGGGGCTGCGAAGTAGACCTCAAAGGTCTAGGTATCGAGCGCTTTTAACCGCGTCCCACGAACGGCATGTTGGTGGCCATCACCGTATGGAAAAGCACATTCGCAGACAAAGGCAGTTCTGCCATGTACAGCACGGAAGTGCCCACGTGTGACACATCCATCAATGGTTCTGGCTTGATTTCCCCATTGGCTTGTGGAACACCTTTGGCCATCACTGCAGCCATTTCAGTTTCAGCATTGCCAATGTCGATCTGTCCCACAGCAATTTGAAATTTACGGCCATCCAGCGCTGCGGTTTTGGTCAGGCCTGTCACCGCATGTTTGGTCGCCGTGTAGGCAATGGAATTGGGTCTGGGTGCCGTCGCAGAAATAGAGCCGTTGTTGATGATGCGACCGCCCATGGGAGATTGGGTTTTCATCACTTTGAATGCTTGTCGCAAACAATAGAACATGCCATTCAAATTGATGTCCACGACATTTTTCCATTGATCAATGCTTAATTCATCCAGAGGCACGCCGGGCGCACTGACGCCTGCGTTATTGAAAAGCAAATCGACCCGTCCATGTAACTTCACGACGGTGTCAAACAGTTTTTCAACCGATGCGGGGTCCGCCACATCGGTTGGCACCACAGCGCAATGCTTCGGGTGTGCTGAAGCAGCTTGTACATCTTTCAACGGTTGCTCTCTGCGACCGGCCAACACCACGGTCCATCCAGCTTGGTTCAAGGCCAAGGCAGCAGATTTTCCGACACCGGTACCTGCCCCCGTCACGATGGCAATTTTTCCTGTGCTCATGCATTTGTCTCCTGAATGATTTATCGTTTACGCGCTTTTTTGGGAGCGGCGATTTTCTTTCCTGCTTTGGCAGGCGTTGCGAAAGCCACTTTAGCATTGCGAGAATTTTTCGAGGCTTTGTGGCGAGTTGTCGCTTGGTGTGATTTGACGGAAACAGTTTTCTCGTCCAACTCTTTCCCTTTGGCTTTTCTGGCGCTTGAATGCAGTTCAGTCGCATCGTCTTGCACCCAGCGGAAATCAATTTTCCGCCCATCCAAGTCCACCCTGCTGACTTGAACGCGGACTCTTGCGCCTATGGCATATCGAATACCTGTTCGCTCACCACGCAATTCTTGCCGTGCCTCATCAAAACGGAAATAGTCTCCACCGAGCTCCGTGATATGAACCAAGCCTTCGACATACATGGCGTCCAACGTCACGAACACACCAAAGCCGGTGACGGCCGACACCGTGCCGCTGAAGTCTTCTCCTAAATGCTCACGCATGTATTGACATTTCAGCCAAGCTTCCACATCTCTGCTGGCCTCATCTGCGCGGCGCTCATTGGCGCTGCAATGCAAACCTGCCGCTTGCCATGATTGAACTTCAGGTGACAACTGGGTGTTTTTGCCTGCCGTACTCTGCGAGGATTTGGCTGCGTTAGATGCCAACCGCCTTGACAACTTGGCATGGGCTTCTCCGGGCACGGGCAAGGCAGGCAATTGATAACGGCCACCACGCAGAATCGACTTGATCACGCGGTGAACCAACAAATCTGGGTAACGCCGAATCGGGCTGGTGAAATGGGTGTAGGCATCGTAAGCCAAGCCGAAATGCCCACTGTTAACTGGTGTGTAAATGGCTTGTTGCATGGACCGCAGCAACATGCTGTGGATTTGCTGTGCGTCCAACCTGTCTTTGGTTGCTTGTGCAATCGCTTGGAATTGCCCTGGCGAGGGATCTTCAGAAACTTGCAAACCAATTCCTAGAGATTTGAGATAGCTGCGCAATATATCCAATTTCTCTGGTGTCGGTCCTTCGTGGACCCGAAACAAAGCAGCATGTTTGTTATGTTGAATGAAGTCTGCACTGCACACATTGGCGGCAAGCATGGTTTCTTCAATCAAACGGTGCGCCTCGGTTCTGGTGCGGGGCACGATTTTTTCAATCCGTCCATTGTCATCACAAATGATTTGCGTTTCCGTGGTCTCGAAATCGACAGCGCCACGCTTTTGCCGGGCTTTTAACAAAGCGCGGTAAACATCGTGCAAATGAATCAAATCATTCACGATGGCCTTGTGTTTGTCAGCTTGAGGCCCACGTGTGTTTGACAAGATCGCCGCTGCGTCCACATATGTCAGTCGAGCATGGCTGTGCATCACTGCCTCATAAAACTGATACGCAAAAACCTCACCGTCTGCATTGATCATCATGTCGCAAACCATGCACAGGCGGTCGACATCGGGTTTGAGCGAACACAAGCCATTGGACAATTTTTCTGGCAGCATGGGTATCACCCGCCTCGGGAAATACACACTGGTTGCACGATCGTAAGCATCAATGTCAATCGCGCTTTCCGTCTCGACATAATGACTGACATCTGCAATCGCGACCAATAACCGCCAACCGTCTTCCCCTGCGTGGCTCAAAGGTTCGCAATAAACAGCGTCATCAAAATCTTTGGCGTCTTCACCGTCAATCGTCACCAGTGCAATGTCTGTCAAGTCCACCCTGTGCGGGAAGTCTTTCGCATGAACTTGATCAGGCAAGGATTCAGCTTGCTTCAAGCATGCTTGAGAAAAGACATGGGGCACGCTGTATTTGCGAACAGCAATTTCAATCTCCATGCCTGGGTCATCCATCTCACCCAGCACTTCTTGCACGCGGCCCACAGGTTGCCCGTAGAGGCTGGGCGGTTCAGTCAGTTCCACCACCACCACTTGTCCAGGCAACGCTTTTGCAGTGGCTGATTTGGGAATCAGAATGTCTTGCCCATAGCGACGGTCTTCCGGTGCCACCAGCCACACGCCACTCTCGTGCAACAAACGACCAATGATGGGATGTGCTGGTCGCTCAATGATTTCCAGAATTCGGCCTTCGGGTCGACCCTTTTTATCCAAGCGAGTCACTCTGGCAATGACAACGTCTTTGTGTAAAACGGCGCGCATTTCATTGGGCGGCAAGTACACATTGCTTTGCCCATCATCACGCATGACAAATCCATGCCCATCTCGGTGGCCTTCGACAACGCCCTTGAATTCTTCGAGCAAACCTGTCTGAGTGCTGTGGTTTTTTTTGATATGATCCTCTGCTTTCCTGAATGCCCAGGTGGCGGAATTGGTAGACGCACTAGTTTCAGGTACTAGCGAGTAACTTCGTGGGGGTTCGAGTCCCTTCCTGGGCACCAATCTTACCTACCCCTACTTGTTGTGCATGGCTCCGATCAAATAGGGATGCCAATCAAATCCAG
>CANGZG010000004.1 GCA_947458415.1 Comamonadaceae bacterium
AGTTTGTTGACGCCTTCGCGGATGGCCAAGTCCAGCACCTTGCCGGTCAGCGTGGCGTCGTAACTGGCGGTGCCGCCAAAGCCCATCACCTCGCGGTTGGAGAGGGCATATTCACCGGCACCTTGTACTGAGAACACCACTTCCGAGTTGCTGGTGTTCACCACATTGAGCGTGACTTTGGCATAAGCGACTTGGGTTTTGCCTCGGCCAAGCAGGCCAAACAATTGCTGGTCGCCGATTTCTTTGCGGCCGAATTCGGTGATGTCACCGGTGACCAAATAGTCTGCGCTTTTGAGGTTGGGGGTTTTGCCTTCCAGGTCCTTTTCAAATTTGGCTTCGCCGAGGTTGTCGCGGTCCATCACAGAGAAGCGGTTGGCTTGTTGCAAATGGCTGATCAAAATGGTTTTGGATTGGTTGCCGAGTCGATCCACGCCGTCTGAAAACAAGCCGCGTAAAAAGCTCGAACGGTTTTCAAATTTGCCAATGGCCAAGGCAAAACGCGGCCCGTTGTAGTTGCTGTCGGCGCTGATCACTTGAGGCGTGGCCAGTGACTTGGAGGTTTCGGTGGCGCAAGCGGCGAGCAACGCCGAGGCCGCGACACAGACCGAGAGGGCAGTCGAAAACAATTTCATGGGAAGACTCCTTGGAACCTGAGGGTGCGTTGTGGGAGGAAGCACCCATGCACGACATAAGCGTTCGAATATAAGTGATAAGCCGGACATGGATTGCCGAACTTCATTGCTTCAACCCATGCCGGGCCGCGTGATTCCAACGGTGTTGCGCCATTCGCCACAATCGCGGCATGGATTGGATTGACAGTCATTGCCATTTGGACGCGGCCGAATTTGACGCCGACCGTGATCAGGTGCGTGCCTCAGCGCGGGCGGCGGGTGTGGGCCGGTGTGTGTTGCCAGCCGTGGAAGTGGCCAACTTTGACACGGTGCGTCTGTTGGCGCACCAGCATGCTGACGTGTATGCCTTGGGCATCCACCCGCTGTACACGCCCCAAGCGCGTGAGGAAGATGTGCAAACACTGGACCAACAATTGCACTTGCACCGCCACGACCCGCGTTTGGTGGCGGTGGGTGAAATCGGCTTAGACGGTTGGCTGCCGGGTCTGGACATGGCCCGGCAACAATGGTTTTACACGGCGCAACTTCAACTCGCGCAGCAGCATGGCTTGCCCGTCATCTTGCATGTGCGGCGCAGTGCCGACTTGTTGCTCAAAGGTTTGCGCCAAACACCGGTCAAGGGTGGCATTGCCCATGCGTTCAATGGCAGCTTGCAACAAGCCGAGCAATTGCTAGACAGGGGATTCAAACTGGGCTTTGGCGGTGCGTTGACTTATGCGCGGGCGTTGCAATTGCGCCGTTTGGCAGTGGCCTTGCCGCTGAGTGCCTTGGTCTTGGAAACCGATGCGCCCGACATTCCCCCGCACTGGCTTTATGCCACGGCGGCACAGCGTTCGCAAGGCCAAGCGCAAGGCCGCAACACGCCTGACCAAGTGCCCCGCATCGCGCAAGTGTTGGCCGATTTGCGTGGCATTGGCATCGAAGAAGTGCGGCAAGCAAGCACGGCGAACGTGTGTCAGGTGTTGGGTTTGTGAGTTGAAAGCAAAATGTCCCATATCCTTGCAAATTCGTCGCACCAAAGAACATCTCACACCATGCCCACCCCCACCCCCCCTCTTCCGCAGGTGAACATGTCCGAGCACGGCAAGGTGCGTTACTTGCATTTGGGGACGGCTTGGGTGCAGGGCTCGATGTGGGTGAAAAAACCCAACGAGATCGAACTGGAATATGTGCAGCGCATGCAAGCATGGTTGTTGTTCCACGAGGCCGATGAGGTGGCCGATTTGACTGCCATGCAATTCGGTCTGGGCGCGGCCACATTGACCAAGCACTGTCACCGCGTGTTGAACATGCGCACGACCGCCATCGAACTCAATCCGCAAGTGGTGGCCGCGTGCCGCACTTGGTTTGAATTGCCGCCGGACGATGCGCGCTTGAGCGTGGTGCTGGGCGACGCAGCAGAAGTGGCGGCGCATGCGCATTGGCAAGGGCAGGTGGATGTGTTGCATGTCGATTTGTATGACGACCAGGCCGCTGCGCCGGTGTTGGACGACCCGGTGTTTTATGGCCATTGCAAACAACTCTTGACCCGGCGCGGTTGCATGGTGGTCAATTTGTTTGGCCGTTCTTCCAGTTTTGAGCGCTCTGTGGGGCACATCCGCGAGGCCTTTGGCGCTGACACGCTGTGGGCGTTTCACCCGACCCGCGAAGGCAACACCGTGGTGTTGGCACAGCGCGAAGCCGCACGCCCTTCAGAAGACACATTGCAGGCGCGCGCGTTGCAAATACAGACGCGATGGCGTTTGCCTGCGCCCCAGTGGTTGCGCCATTTCAAGCCGATAGCGTCATAGGTGACAATGTCGTTCCTGCGCTTCAAAGGGGCCCTCTTTTGTCGATCAAAAGCCAAAAAGATTTTGTATCCGGTGTCATGTTCACCGTGACCGGTGCGGCATTCGCTTGGAATGCAGCAACCGCTTACACCGTCGGTTCGGCTGGACAAATGGGGCCGGGCTATTTCCCCATGGTCTTGGGTTTGGTGTTGGTGTTGTTGGGCGGTTTCATCATGTTTTTCTCGCTGGTGGTGGAAACCCCGGACGGTGGCTCGATCGGTGAGATGGCATGGCGACCGCTGTTTTGTATTTTGGGCGCCAATGTGGTGTTCGGGGTGCTCTTGGGTGGCTTGCCCATGTTTGGTTTGCCTTCCATGGGGTTGATCGTGGCCATTTACGCGTTGTGCGGCTTGGCATTGCTGGCCGACCCCAACCGGTTCACCTTGCGACGTTGGTTGGTGCTGGCCAGCATCTTGGCGTCAGGCAGCTACCTGGTGTTCATCAAATTGCTCAGCCTGACCATGCCGGTTTGGCCTTTCTTCGTCAACCCCTGATCGGACCGACATGGATTTGCTTGCCAACCTTGCCACCGGTTTCGCTGTCGCCGGTACACCCATCAATTTGCTTTATGCCTTGATCGGTTGTTTGTTGGGCACGTTGATTGGCGTGTTGCCCGGCATCGGCCCGGTGGCCACCATTGCCATGCTGTTGCCCGCGACTTACGCCTTGCCTTATGCCACTGGGCCGGTGTCATCCTTGATCATGTTGGCGGGCATCTACTACGGTGCGCAATACGGCGGTTCGACCACCGCCATTCTGGTCAATTTACCGGGTGAGTCCTCGTCGGTGGTCACCACCTTGGATGGTTACCAAATGGCGCGTCAGGGACGGGCCGGCCCCGCGTTGGCCGCTGCTGGCTTGGGTTCATTGTTTGCGGGCTGTGTGGGTACCTTGTTGTTGGCCGCATTTGCCGCGCCGCTGACAGAACTGGCATTTGCGTTTGGTCCGGCGGAATATTGCGCCTTGATGGTGGTGGGTTTGATCGGCGCGGTGGTGCTGGCCTCAGGCTCGTTGCTCAAAGCGATTGCCATGATCATTTTGGGTTTGCTGCTGGGCTTGGTGGGTACCGACATCAATTCAGGCATGACCAGGTTCACCATGGAGATGCCGGAGTTGGCTGACGGCATTGGCTTTGTCGCCTTGGCCATGGGGGTGTTTGGCTATGGCGAAATCATCAGCAATTTGGCCAAGAGCGAAGTCGACCGCGAAGTGTTCACTGCCAAGGTACAAGGCTTGATGCCGACCCGCGCCGACATACAGCAGATGATGCCGGCGGTGCTGCGTGGCACGGTGCTCGGTTCGGTGTTGGGTGTGTTGCCTGGTGGCGGCGCGGTGCTGGCCTCGTTCGCGTCTTACACCTTGGAGAAAAAAATCAAACTCAAGGCCGGTGAAGTGCCCTTGGGGCAGGGCAATATCCGTGGTGTGGCCGCGCCTGAATCGGCCAACAACGCGGGCGCGCAAACCTCATTCATTCCTTTGTTGACGTTGGGCATACCGCCGAACGCGGTGATGGCCTTGATGGTGGGCGCCATGACCATCCACAACATTCAACCCGGCCCGCAAGTGATGACGGTGAACCCCGAATTGTTTTGGGGTTTGATTGTGTCCATGTGGATCGGCAACCTGATGCTGATCGTGTTGAATTTGCCGATGATCGGTGTCTGGATCAAATTGCTCACCGTGCCGTATCACTATTTGTTCCCGGCCATTGTGTTGTTTTGCGCGATCGGGGTCTACACCACCAACAATGCCACATTCGATATCTGGTTGGTGGCCTTGTTCGGGTTGGCGGGGTATGTGTTCACCAAACTCGGCTGCGAACCCGCGCCCTTGTTACTGGGTTTCATCTTGGGGCCCATGTTGGAGGAATACCTCAAGCGGGCTTTGAAACTTGCGCGCGGCGACTGGTCGGTGTTCATCACCCGACCGTTGTCAGCGGCTTTGCTGGCTTTGGGGGTGATCTTGTTATTGGTGGTGTTGTTGCCCGCCATCAAGTCCAAACGCAAAGAAGCCTTTGTAGAAGATTGAGTCATTGACCATGAATGAACATCCCTTAAGACGCACGCTGCACAACGAGGTGCATGCGCGCCCGCCCGAGCCCATGCGGGCCCCGATCGCGATCAGCCACATGGTCATGTTGGCTGATGCAGAGGTTCGGCAAGCCAGTCGGGAACATTTGCAAGCTTTGTTGCGCGATCACCATTTGACGGTGCCTGATGCGCATGTCAACCACTTGCGGGTCGACTTGGGCAGTTGGCGTTTGCGGTGGGAATTGCACACCGAGTTTGTGACTTGGACTTTCATGGTGGATGCGCCTGAGGGTTTGCCCGCCACCGACGAATACGGCATGGCGTTGCGTTTGTTGCCCCAACATTGGTTGAATCAAATTCCCGGCGAGTGCTTGGCGCGCATCAACCTGTGGGCCAAATTGACACAAGACCTGAGTGACCGGGATGAACTGCACCAACAATTCCGCGAAGATTCGTTGGTGGCGTGTCAACTGGCTGAGGGTTCAGCCACCTTGCATACCGATTTTCAAATTGGCCCCGATGGTTGCTCGCGCATGTTGTTGCGGGTGGGGCAGTTGTCTCAGCGGCGCTTGGGTCGCATGGTGCAACGCCTGCTGGAAATCGAGACTTACCGCATGATGGCCTTGCTGGGTTTGCCGGTGGCGCGCAGTGCCGCGCCTTCTTTGGCGCAAGCCGAGCAAGAACTGGCGGATTTGGCGCAAGCGATTCGCAGTGCCAGCCATGACGAAGAAGCGGTGCTGCTTGAACGCCTGACCCGTTTGGCTGGACAGGTCGAAGGCTTGTATGCATCGCAGCATTCGCGTTTTTCTGCCAGCAAAGCGTATTTCGAATTGGTGGACCGGCGCATCCAAGACATCCGTGAGACGCGCTTGCCCGGCTTTCAATCGATCGGTGAATTCATGGACCGGCGTTTGTCACCGGCGCGCAGCACCTGCGACTGGGTGGCCAAGCGTCAGACCGCGTTGTCAGAGCGAGTCTCTCGGATGAGCAATTTGTTGCGCACCCGGGTGGATTTTCAGCAAGAGCAAAGCAGCCAAGCGTTGTTGACAGCCATGAACAAACGCCAAGGCATGCAACTCAAATTGCAAACCACGGTAGAGGGGTTGTCGGTAGCGGCCATCACGTATTACATCGCTGGGTTGATTCACTATGTCGCCGAAGGCATCGCGGCCAAGGGGTGGATCAACGACCCGACCGTGGCCACGGCATGGGCGGTGCCGGTGATCGCCTTGGTGGTGTGGTGGATCACCCGCCGTTTGCATTACAAAGTATTTCGCCCTGACGCATAAAGTGTTTTCTTTTCTTGCCGCGAAGCGGATCATTGGTTTTATTTTTTTCAAACAACATGTCTTTCAATTTCAGCAATCCTTACCTCAGCACACGCTTGCCTGTGTTCGCCCGCAATGTCGTTGCCACATCGCATCCTTTGGCGGCGCAAGCCGGCCTGCGTACCTTGGACCACGGTGGCAATGCCGTCGATGCCGCCATTGCAGCAGCAGCGGTGCTGACCGTGGTGGAGCCGGTCAGTTGTGGCTTGGGGTCGGATGCGTTTTGTATTTTGTGGGACGGACAACAGTTGCATGGGCTGAACGCCTCTGGGCGCGCACCACAGGCTTGGACCCCCGACTACTTTCAACGCAAATACGGTGACAACGCCACCCAACCACCGAAACGCGGCATTGATTCGGTGACTGTCCCTGGGGCGGTGTCGAGCTGGGTGATGCTGAGCGAGCGTTTTGGCAAATTGCCTTTCGAAGACCTGATGCAACCCGCGATTGAAATTGCCGAGCGTGGTTTTTTGCTGAGCGTGGTGGTGCAAGAAAAATGGGCCGCGCCCGTCGATGAATTGCGTGTGCAGCCCGGTTTTGAACAAGCGTTTTTGCCGCGTGGCAGAGCGCCTGTGGTGGGAGAGTTGTTCCAGTTTCCTGCAGCTGCCAAGGGCTTGCGCGCCATTGGCAAAACCCAAGGGCAGGCGTTTTACGGGGGTGAAATCGCCGAGGCCTTGGCGCGTTTTTCAACCGCACATGGCGGTTCGTTGCAAGTGGCTGATTTCGCGGCGTACCAAGCCGAATGGGTGACGCCGATATCGATGGACTACCGTGGTCACACCTTGCATGAAATTCCACCGAACGGGCAAGGCATCGCCGCCTTGATCGCCTTGGGCATATTGGATCATTTTGACCTTGCCGCGCTGACCCGCGATGGCGTCGATTCACAACATGTGCAAATCGAAGCGATGAAACTGGCGTTTGCCGATGTCTACCGCTATGTCGCTGATCCGCAAAGCATGGAAGTCACAGCGGCCCAATTGCTGGACAAGTCTTACTTGAAAGACCGCGCACGGTTGATTGACATGAAACGTGCGCAAGACTTCAAAGCCGGCAACCCCGCCAAAGGTGGCACCATTTACCTGACCGCTGCCGATGACAACGGCATGATGGTCAGCTTCATTCAAAGCAATTACATGGGCTTTGGTTCAGGTTGTGTCGAGCCTGGCTATGGCATCAGTTTGCAAAACCGTGGCCATGCGTTTTCGGTGCGCCCCGGTGGTTTGAACCCTGCCAATCTGGTGGCACCTGGCAAGCGCCCGTTTCACACCATCATCCCTGCGTTTTTGACCAAAGACGGTCAACCCGTGATGAGCTATGGCGTGATGGGCGCCAACATGCAACCGCAAGGCCATGTGCAAACCCTGGTGCGCATGTTGGACTACGGACAAAACCCCCAAGCCGCTTGCGATGCACCACGCTGGCGCTACAACGAAGGCTTGGTCATCAATGTCGAGTCCGGCATGGACCCACACACCGTGCAAGGCTTGCAACAACGCGGTCACCAAATGGAAGTCATCAATGACAGCTACCAAGATTTCGGTTCTGGCCAATTCATTTGGCGCATGGGTGACCCCAAAGTCGAAGGTTATGTGGCCGCCAGCGATTCACGGCGCGATGGTTTGGCCGCCGGGTTCTGAGCTTTGGCTAGTGTGGCTGCGCTAGCGCCGCGCTGGTCGGCGCACACCGGTGGTGTGTTGCTGGCATTGGCCGGTGCGATTGCCTTCAGTGGCAAAGCCATCATTGTCAAGCTGTCTTACCGCTATGGGGTCGACGCGGTCACCGTCATCATGTACCGCATGCTGATGGCCTTGCCCTTTTTTTTGGCGATCTCTTGGTGGTCGTCCAAACAAGCGCATGCGCAAGCCAACCCTTTGAACACGCGCGATGCCTTTGCCATCGCTGGTTTGGGTTTTTTGGGCTATTACTTGGCCAGCTATCTCGATTTTTTGGGTTTGCAAACCATCACTGCCAGCTTGGAGCGGTTGATTTTGTATTTGAATCCCACGTTGGTGTTGTTGTTGAGCAGTCTGATTTACAAACACCCGATTCACCTGCGGCGCGCGCTGGCCATGGCGATCAGTTACTGCGGTGTGTTGGTGGTGTTTGCGCATGAACTGAATTTGAGCGGACCGGGGGTGGCTGTCGGCTCGGCATATGTGCTGGCCAGCGCGTTCAGTTACGCTTTGTATTTGATGTTCAGCGGGCAAATGGTCAAGCGCATCGGTGCATGGCGTTTGGTGGGTTTGGCGTCCAGTGTCGCTTGCCTGTGTTGCCTGTTGCAATTTGCCATACTCAAGCCCATGTCGGCTGCGCTGGTGCCGCCGCAGGTGCTGTGGTTGGCATTGCTCAACGCCACCGCGTGCACGGTGGCACCGGTGTTGTTGGTGATGTTGGCGATCGAACGCATCGGTGCGGCGCTCACGTCGCAAGTGGGCATGGTCGGCCCCATGGCCACGCTCACCTTGGGTGTGTGGGTGTTGGGTGAACCGCTGAACATGTGGATTGGGTTGGGCACCTTGCTGGTGCTCGGTGGTGTGTACGTGGCTTCGCAAACAGGAGAGAAAACATGGACTTAGGTATCAAAGGCAAATGGGCGCTGGTGGGCGGCGCCAGCAAAGGTTTGGGTTGGGGTTGCGCCAGCGCGTTGGCCCAAGCGGGGGTGAATTTGGTGATGGTGTCGCGCGGTGCCGCCGCACTCGAAGCCTCGGCTGACGGCTTGCGCCAACACGGCGTCACCGTGCTGACCGTGGCACAAGACATCACCACCCCGGCGGGTCGGGAAGCCATTTGGTCAGTGGCTGGCGGGCCGGGCAAAAACTTTGACATCGTGGTGACGAACGCAGGTGGCCCCCCCAGCGGCGACTTTCGTGAATGGGACCGCGAAGCATGGATCAAGGCCGTTGATGGCAACATGCTGACACCCATCGAACTCATGAAAGCGACCATCGATGGCATGGCTGCACGCGGCTTTGGTCGCATCGTCAACATCACGTCGAGTGCGGTCAAGGCGCCGATCGATGTGTTGGGTTTGTCGAATGGCGCGCGCAGCGGCCTGAGTGGGTTTGTCGCGGGTTTGTCGCGCAACCCCAGCATCGCCAAACACAATGTCACCATCAACAACTTGTTGCCCGGCGCGTTCGACACCGATCGCTTGAAAAGCATTTTGCAAAGCACGGCGGAAAAAACAGGCAAGAGCGTTGAAGAGCTGGCGCAGGCGCGTCGTGCCAGTGCCCCGGCCAACCGGTTTGGTCACCCGGAAGAATTCGGTCAAACTTGCGCGTTTTTGTGCAGTCAGCACGCTGGTTTCATCAACGGCCAAAATATTTTGATCGACGGCGGGGCATACCCGGGGGCGTTCTGATGGGGCAGAGCGCAGACAACCAGCAATTGGCTTGGCCGGCGCACCAAGCGGTGGCGCATTTGCCGGGCTCGTTGCCCATGGGCGGTGTGGTGCCGATGACGCCAGTGCATGCGTTTGTGCAAACCCCAGATGCGTTGCGTTGGCCGACCACCACTTCACTGCAACCGACCCGCCATGACATCGACTTGGGTGGCTTGATCGCGTTTGAAATCGAGGAGTTGGTCTCTGCTGAGGAGGCCGATGCCATCGTCGCTGCCAGTGAACGCATGGGCTACCGGGACGAGGCGCCTGGCATCGCGACACCACCGGGCATGCGAATGAACAAGTCGGTGCACTGGATGGCTGACGACGCCATGATGACGCCGTTGTTTCAACGCATGGCGCATTTGTTGCCACCGGTGTTGGCAGGTGCAAATTTGTTGCCAGCGCTGAGTCACCGCATCAACATGTACCGCTATGACGACAGCGATGTGTTCAATTTGCACACCGATGGCAGTTGGCCGGGTTACAGCTTGAGCGAGGACCGCGCGCAGATGCAAGCGTGGGATGACCGCATTCGCTCTGGACTGACCATGTTGCTGTATTTGAATGGTGCCGCTGACGGTGTGGTCGGCGGCAACACACGGCTTTACAAACGCGACGGCACCTCGGTGGATGTGTCACCGGTCAAAGGCTCGGCACTGTTTTTCCGCCATGGGTTTGGCTTGGATTCGGTCAGGCATGTGGGCTGCGTGGTTCACGGGCCGGTGTCCAAATACGTGGCCCGCATCAATGTGATGTACATGGACGCCTGACGCTGACCCCATCACGCATGCGCCAGTTGTGAATCTGCAGGGGTTGTGTTGACCGGGCTGACATGGGTTTGCAAAGCTTCTTGCAACTCAGCTATTTGCACGGGTTTGGGAATGAAAGCATTGACCCCCACCGCGGCAGCGCTGTCGCCCGTTTCTTTGAGCACATCGGCGCTCAATGCAATCACAGGAATGCGCGACTTGCGGCATGGCAACGCTCTGATGCGGCGGGTCGCCTCCAACCCATCCATCACGGGCATGTGAATGTCCATCAACACCACATCAAATTCTTCCTCTGAAAGCGCTTGCAACGCGAGTTGACCGTTCTCGCAAAATTTGGTTTGGTGGCCCAAGCGTTGCAACAACAACGAGAGAAATTTTTGGTTCACCGGGTGGTCTTCCGCCACCAAAATTCGCAAGCTGGCATGCGCCACAGGTCTGGGGCCATCGATGGTTGCAATGGGTTTGCTCGCCATGGAATGGGGTGTGTGCTCGACCCATGGCAACCTCAACACAAAGGTCGAACCCAACCCGGGCTGGCTTTGCACTTGGATGTCGCCGCCCAGCAAGTTCGCCAAAGACTGTGAGATTTCCAAGCCCAACCCTGCGCCGCTGAATTGGCGCGACAAGCTGGCATCTGCTTGGTAGAACCGTTGAAACAACTTGCTCAGCACCGAGGGCGTCATGCCGATGCCAGTGTCTTTGATGGCAAATTCAAAGCGCGGTGTTGGCTGGTCGTCTTTGAATGTTTGCAAGCCCATGACCACTTGTCCGCGTTCGGTGAACTTGATGGCATTGTTCAGCAGGTTGAGCAAAATTTGACGCAAACGCGTTGCATCGGTTTTCACCCACAAGGGGTGCGTTGGCAAGGGGTGCAACTCGAAAGCCAATTGTTTTTGCATGGCCAGCGGTCGCATGATGGCGTGTACTTCCAACATCACGCTGCGCAAGTCAACTGCTTCGGCTTGCATTTGCAATTTGCCCGACTCCATGGCGGACATGTCCAAAATGTCGTTGAGCAATTTCAGGAAATGGCCGGCTGAATCATTGACGGTTTTGATCAAATCTGTTTGTTGCGCAGACAAGGGCGTGTTGGCCAGCAATCCCAGTATGCCGACGATGCCATTGAACGGGGTGCGCAATTCGTGGCTCATGTTTGCCAAGAACAAACTCTTTCCCCGGTTAGCGGCTTCAGCATCTTGTTGGGCTTGCCGCAGTTGTTTGTTCAGGGCCTCTAACGCGGCCTTTTCAAAGAGATAGGCGCGGTTGCGTTTGAGCAATGCCCCGGCAGACACCATCAAGAAAACCAACAACGCACTGGTCAACACAATGATTTGTTGGTTTTGGTCCAGCATGTCGTTGGTTTGCTGTTCCATCAACAACGACGCCAACAAGTCAGCCGATGTGCCAATGGCTTGTGTTTGATCGGTGAAGTCAGCCATCTGCTGCTGCAATGCACGCAACCCCGTGTGCTGCGGGTCGTTCGCAGCCATGGCGGCATGTGCTTGTTGCACAAACCCGTGCATGGCTTGCACAGTGGCGATGTTTTGTGGGTTTTTGAACATGAACGAGGAACTCGGAGACTCACGCACCGTGTCGACTTTGCTGGTCAAGATGTCGAGCCGCAGTTGCAGGGTGTCCTTTGGCAAAGGCTCGCGACCATCCAAGTACAAATTGAGCGCATGTTGGAACCGAAGAAATTCACGGTCCAGCAAAAATGCCGGCGCGGTCAACGCGTCGACCCGCAAGTTGCTTTGTTCAACCAAGGCTTGTCGTTGGGTGAGTTCAAACCCCAGTAACACCAGCATGGCTGTGGCCACGACACTGGTCAAGACAAACATTCGGATACAAGACGGGGTGGCTTTGAAACGTTGGATCACGGCCATGATGTCACTCCACGGTGAGGGATTTGAGTTGCCAGACCGAGCGTTGGCAGTACAGCACGCTTTGCAACGCTTTCTTGCTGTCAATTCTCAAGGTCATCTTTGGTGAATCTGCTGAAACGCTGTGCGCATGGATGGTGATCAGCAGAACCGGACAAAAGAGATACAAACACCTTGAAAAAAGAGCTTTTTGGTATGTTTTCACCGTTCAATCCTTAATCACAAAGCATTTAAAACCGCAACGCCATGGGATCTTAAAACGATGAATTCATTCAAGACACACCGAAAAATGCAAATAATGCTGATAAGCAAATGAAAGAGTATTAAATAGCTATTTAAATATTGAATACATAAACTTATAGATATAAATGAAATACAACAATCAACTCATGGTTTACGTGCTGACACCCAAATCCCTCCCACAATCAAGACAAACGCCACCGCGTGAAACCCTTGCGGCGACTCGCCCAGCGTGACCGTGGAAATCAACGCGGCAAACAAAGGCGTGAGGTTGGCAAAAAAGCCGGCGATGTTCGGCCCGACCCGCTGAATGCCCACGCCCCAACTGCGGTAGGCCAGCAAGGCTGGGCCCAAGGCCACGAACAACACACTGGCTGCCAGTGGCCAGCCCCAATCGATCTGCGGGTGGTCGCTCAGTTGCCATTCGGCAGCGGTGAACGCGCCACTCCACAGCAGCCCAAACGCCATTTGCGCGGTCAAAAAATAGGTCCAGTTGCTGCGAATCTCTGGCGGGTCGACCGGCTGCGCCACCAGCCAGCTGTACCAAGCCCAGCACAGCACCGCGATCAAGATATAGACATCACCCATCACCAACTGCACGCGTTGCAAGGTGTTCCAGTCGCCACGACCGAGCACGCACAGCACACCGGTGATCGACAAGGTTGCCCCTGCGATTTGCCTCACAGTCACGCGTTGTTGGTAAAACACCGCGCCCAACAACAGCATGAACACGGGCACACTCGCGCCTACCAAGGTGACATTGATCGGCGTTGAGGTGTGCAATGCCAAGTATTGAAAACTGTTGTAACAACCCACGCCCAACAAGCTCATCAAACCATAGCGTCGCCAATGCGACCACATGGGGCTGGTGGGTTTGAGCACGGGGTATGACCAAGGCAACAACAAGGCAAACGCCAATAACCACCTGAAAAAATTCAGCGTGATGGGCGGCACCATGTCTGCCACCACACGCCCCAGCACACTGTTGCCAGCCCACACCAAGGGTGGCAGCAGCAACAACCCCGCCGTTGGCAGATCTAGAGCGGGTTTGGGTGGGGAGGGCGCGTTTTCTGCCATGAGAGCGACTCTAACCCAGATGCGTAGAGAATCACAGGCTGAGGTCTGGCGGCAGACCGATTGATTCACCCACACACCATAGGAGTCAGGCATGAGCAAAGCCATTCATTTCAAACAACCCGGTGGACCAGAGGTATTGCAACTGGTCGATGTCAACGTCGGCGAACCCGGCCCCGGAGAAGTCCGCATCGCGCACAAAGCGGTGGGCTTGAATTACATCGACGTTTACCACCGCACCGGTTTGTACCCGTTGCCGATGCCGCATGGGCTGGGCATGGAAGGCGCGGGCGTGATTGAAGCCGTGGGCGAAGGCGTGAGCCATTTGAAAGCCGGTGACCGTGCTGCTTATGCCAGCGCGCCCCCTGGAAGTTATGGCGAGGCGCGTGTGATGCCCGCCAAGAACGTGTGCAAACTGCCCGACAACATCCCGTTTGACACTGCCGCGGGCATGATGCTCAAAGGCATGACGGTGCAGTATTTGCTCAAGCGCACGTTGCCGCAAGCCGGTTTGCATGCGGGCGATTTGATCTTGTTCCACGCTGCAGCTGGCGGTGTCGGTTTGATCGCATGTCAATGGGCCAAAGCTTTGGGTTTGCAACTCATTGGCACGGCAGGAAGCGACGAAAAATGCGCGTTGGCCAAAGCCAATGGCGCTGCCCATGTCATCAACTACAACACCGAAGATTTCGAAGCCCGTGTCAAGGACATCACCAACGGTAAAGGCGTGAAGGTGGTGTATGACTCGGTGGGCAAAGACACGTGGGACAAATCACTCAATTGTTTGTCGCCATTTGGTTTGATGGCCAGTTTTGGCAACGCGTCAGGTCCGGTTGACCCATTTGCCCCCGGCATACTCGGTGCCAAAGGTTCGATTTACGTGACTCGCCAAACCTTGTTCACGCACATTGCGTCGCGCGAGACCAACCAACAAATGGCCGAAGATTTGTTTGACGTGGTGGGCAGTGGCAAAGTGAAAATCCACATCGAGCAGCGTTACCCCTTGGCCGAAGCCGCGCAAGCGCACCGCGACCTTGAAGCACGCAAGACCACCGGCAGCACCTTGTTGACGCTTTGAACATGGGTGAATTGGGTCGCTTGCGGCCCCATGTCATGGCATGGATTGGCTTGGCCTTGCTGGTCAATGCTTTGACTTTGTTCACGCCCATATTGAATGAAGGCGACTCGGTGTTGTACGCCGCGTTGTCACAGCACATGGTGTTGACTGGTCATTGGACCGACCTGATGCTCGATGGGCGCGACTGGTTGGACAAACCGCATTTCCCGTTTTGGGTGGGCGCGTTGTCCTTCAAGTTACTGGGGGTGAGCGTGTTTGCCTACATGCTGCCGGGCTTTTTGTTTCATCTGCTCGGCGGCTATTACACCTACCGCATGGCGCGTTTGTTTCATGGCAGGGACACCGCGTGGGTTGCGTTATTGGTTTATGTGTCTGCATACCATTTGATGTACACCACCACTGCTTTGAAGGCGGAGGCTTTTTTGACGGGCAGCATCATGGCTGCTGCTTACCACTGGTTGCGTTATGACGCAAACGGCCATTTGAAACACCTGTTGCTCGGCGCGTTGTTCGGCGGCATGGCAGTGATGACCAAAGGCGTGTTCACTTTGATCACCATCACCAGTGGGCTCGTGTGCATGTGGGCCTACCAAGGACGCTGGCGCGAATGGTTCCGCTTGAAATGGCTGGCGGCTTTGGTGTTGACCGCGTTGTGCGTATTGCCTGAGTTGTGGGCTTTGTACCAACAGTTTGACGCCCACCCCGAGAAAACCATCTTCAACCAAACCGGTGTGTCGGGCATTCGGTTTTTTCTCTGGGACAGCCAGTTTGGCCGGTTTTTCAACACCGGCCCGATCACCAACCAAGCCGGTAACAAACTGTTTTTCGTCGCTGTTTTCTTGTGGGCTTTTTTGCCTTGGGTGGCCGCGTTTGTGATGGCTGGCTGGCAAAGTGGGCGGCGCTGGAATGAACTGCGTCAACCCGAGCGTGAGCGATTGGTGTTTTTGGGTGGCAGTTTTGCAGTCAGTTTTGTGATGTTCAGCCTCACCAGTTTTCAGTTGGACTATTACACCGTCATCGTCTACCCGTTCGCGGCGCTGCTGTGTGCACCTTGGTTGGTGTCTGTCAGTCAACATGAAACGCAACGGGCGGCGCGGTGGACGCAAGTGCTGATGGGCGTGTTGACATTTGCATTGGCGGTGTGGGTGGCTGGGCAAATTGGCCACACGCAAATCACCATGCTCTTGGCGGCGGCAGCCCTGTGCTGGCTGGTCTATGCGGTGTGGCAAAGGCATCAGCAGCATGGGCTGATGGTATTGGTGCATCCGGTGGCGGGTGTGTTGGCGCTGTATGCCGTGTTAGAAGCCATGACCGTGGTGGCGCACACGCGATTCAGCATTCCTTACAACGTCAAACCTTGGTTGGCGGCAGAACCGACCTTGCCCGTGATGGTGTACCGGCTTGACCCCCCGGTGACTTATGAATTGGGTTTGTACCGCCAGACGGCACCTGTGGTGCGGGTGAACGCTGTCAATGAATTGCCGGCCACGGGCGACTATTACTTGATCGCCAAAACCAGTGATATGAAAGATTTTCAAGACTTGGATGCGCGGGCCAAGCCGTTGATCGAAGCCCAATGGGTCGACCACAAAACAGGCACCTTGCCCAGGCAAATTGCGCTGGCCGCTGGACGCGCGCCTTTGGAGCGTTTCAGTGTGTACAGGGTGACAGCGCGCTGAGCGGGTCAAGCCTTCTTGCTGCGCCGAGCCCGAATCAGTTCGTCTGCAATCATGCAAACCACGCCCACGCTGATCGCGCTGTCAGCCACATTGAACGCCGGGAAATGCCCTTGGTAAAACACCGGCGACAGCCAGGCCCAGTGGAAATCTAAAAAATCAACCACATGGCCCCACAACATTCGGTCAATCACATTGCCTACTGCACCGCCCAGCACCAATGACAGTGCAAAGCAAAACAAGGTTTCCTGGGGATGGCTGCGCATCAACCAGACCATGAACACCGAAGCTGCCACGCCGATGCCGGTGAAAAACCAACGTTGCCAACCAGACGCGGTGGACAAAAAAGAAAACGCCGCGCCGCTGTTGTGCACGCGGACCAGATTGAAAAACGAGGTCACTGGTTGGCTGTCGCCTAACTGAAAGCTGCCAATGATCACCCATTTGGTGATTTGGTCCAACAGCACAATGGCCAAAGCAATGCCCAGCCATGAAGCAAGAGAACGTGGTGAAGGGTTGTCCATGGTCAGGTGGTGGTCAGAGGAAAAAAATCACAACGGCTGTGGCGTGCCAGCGATGGTTGAGGTCATGCACAAGCGCGTTGCTCGCCGCTGCCGTGCAAATTGCTGTCACAACGTGCGCACAAGCCGGGGTGGGCGGCGACGCTGCCCACGTCCGCGCTGTAATGCCAGCAACGCTCGCATTTGGTGTTCTCAGACGGCGCCACATCCACCGACAACCCGTTGCCTGCCATCAGTTGCAGCGAGGAGACGATGAACACAAACTTCACATCCGCCCCCAAGCTTTGCAACACGGCCATGTCCGCCGCGTTCACAGTCAGTTTGATGTCGGCTTGCAACGGCGAACCCACCAAGCCTTGGCTTCGCACCACTTCGATCTCTTTGTTCACCAGTTCGCGTATGTCGCGAATGCGCGACCATTTGTCCAGCAGGGTTGCATCGGGTGCAGGCAGTTGCACATAGGTGTCTTTGAAAATCGTGTTGCCCAGCCCCAGCACGCCCCAAGCTTCTTCGGCGGTGAAACTCAGAAACGGTGCCATCCAACGCAACATGGCTTGGGTGATTTGCCACAACGCCGTTTGGGCGCTGCGTCTGGCGTGTGAGTTGGCGGCGGTGGTGTAGAGCCGGTCTTTGAGTACATCCAAATAAAACGCGCCAAGGTCTTCAGAACAATACACCTGCAACTTAGAGACCACCGGATGGAATTCGTATTTGCCGAAATGACCACCTTCAAACACACGGGTCTGCGGGTTGTATTGGCCGACGATGTCGTGTTGCAATTGCGCGGCCCGGCTCAGCGCATAACGGTCAATTTCCAGCATGTCTGCCAATGGCACGGCGTGGGTGTGAATGTCAAAGTCGCTGGTGTTGGCCAGCAAAAATTTCAAGGTATTGCGCACACGCCGGTAAGTGTCAACCACGCGCGCCAAAATTTTGTCGTCGATGTTGAGGTCGCCCGAATAATCGGTTGAAGCCACCCACAGTCGCACAATTTCAGCGCCCAGTTTATCGGTCACTTCTTGCGGCACGACCGTGTTGCCCAGCGATTTGCTCATCTTGCGGCCTTGGCCGTCGGTGGCAAAACCGTGGGTCAATAAGCCGCGGTAGGGCGCACGGTCATACAAGGCACAACCGAGCAGCAGCGAACTGTGAAACCATCCCCGGTGTTGGTCATGGCCTTCTAAGTACAAATCGGCTTCAGGGCCTTGCGCATGAAAAGGTGCGCGGTCGTAGGCCTCTTTGTGGCTGCCGCGCAGCACATGCTCGAACGTGGATCCCGAGTCAAACCACACTTCCAAAATATCGGTGCTCTTGCTGTAGTCCTGCGGCGATGTGGCTTGCCCTTTGCCAATGTGAAGCAATTGCGCATGGATGTCATGAACACTGGCTCGGCTCCAAGCCTCCACGCCGCCTTGCGCCACCATGTCTGCGGCAATGTCCAAAATCGACAAGGTGTCGGGATGCAATTCACCGCTGTCTTTGTGCAACAAGAACGGCACTGGCACGCCCCAACTGCGTTGGCGCGAGATGCACCAGTCTGGTCGGTTGGCAATCATGTCGCGCAAGCGTGTTTTGCCGTTCTCCGGGTAAAAGCGGGTTTGTTCAATCGCTTCTAACGCCAACTGACGCAAGGTTTTGCTGGCCTTGTCGGTGGTGAAGACACCTTCGCCTTCGTCCATGCGCACAAACCACTGCGCGGCAGCACGGTAAATGACCGGCGTTTTGTGACGCCAGCAATGTGGGTAACTGTGGGTGATGCCGTGGGTCGCCATCAACCGATTCGCGTTTTTCAAGGTCGCCAAAATGTTCGGCACGGCTTTCCAAATGTGCTGACCACCAAACAACGCAAAGTCGGCGGCATACGCGCCGTTGCCTTGCACTGGGTTGAGGATGTCGTCGTATGCCAAACCGTGCGCCACACACGAATTGAAGTCATCGACACCATAAGCCGGGGCGCTGTGAACAATACCCGTGCCGTCGGCGTCGGTGGCGTAATCGGCCAGGTACACCGGCGCGGTGCGTTGGTAAGCGGCATCCACATGAGACAGCGGGTGATGGAACTCGATCAAATCCAGCGACTGGCCTTTGCAAGTGGCGACCGTTTTGCCACTGAGTTGCCAGCGTTCTAAGCATTTCTCCACCAGCGATTCGGCACACAAAAAATAGCCGCGCTCTGTGTCGACCAATGCATAGTTCAGCTCGGGGTTGAGATTCAGCGCTTGGTTGGCGGGGATGGTCCACGCGGTGGTGGTCCAGATGACGGCGAACGCTTCTTTGTCCAACTTGGGCAGACCAAATGCCTTGGCCAATTTCTCAGGCTGCGCGCATGAAAACGCCACATCCAAAGTGTCGCTTTGTTTGTCGGCGTATTCGATTTCAAATTCCGCCAATGAAGAGCCGCAATCGAAACACCAATACACCGGCTTCAAGCCACGGTACACAAACCCGCGTTCGATCACGCGTTTGAATGCGCGAATTTCTCCGGCCTCATTCACATGGTCCATGGTGCGGTAAGGCCGCTCCCAGTCGCCCAGCACACCCAAGCGTTTGAAGTCTTCGCGTTGCTGTTCGATTTGCTCGGTCGCAAACGCGCGGCTTTTGGCCTGCATGTCGTCGCGTGAGAGTTTGCGGCCATGGAGTTTTTCGATGGCGTTTTCAATCGGCAAACCATGGCAGTCCCAACCGGGAATGTATTGCGCGTCATAACCGGCGAGTTGGCGGCTTTTGACAATCATGTCTTTGAGCACTTTGTTCAACGCATGCCCGATGTGCAATTTGCCATTCGCATAGGGCGGGCCGTCGTGCAACACAAACAGCGGCTGGCCGTGGCGTGCCACGCGCAATTGTTTGTACAAACCTTGCTCGGTCCAGCTTTTCGCCCAAGCGGGTTCGCGTTTGGGTAAATCGCCACGCATGGGAAACGGCGTGTCCGGCAAATTCAACGTGGCGCGGTAATCGGTGGTGTGCTTATCGGTCATGGCAATCTGGTTGGGAGGTATTCAAAGAAAGTGCAGGCGCTGCGTTTGCGGGTGCGGTTTGCACGCTGGGGAGGCGACGCGGGGCAAGGTGCGTCATGCAGGCCCTGTCAAATTCGGGAAGCCAGCCAAGCGCGTGCATCGTCGCAGTCGCGCTGTATGCCTTGGTTCAAGGCTTGCAAGCTGTCGTACTTCAATTCGTCGTGTAATTTATGCAGCAGTTCCACCTTGACGAGTTTACCGTAGCCCCCTTGCGCGCCGAGTCGCGACGGCCAAGTCAGGCAATGGGTTTCCAACAGCACTTGGCCTTGGTTCACGTCGTTGGCGTCCAACGAAGGACGCACCCCGAAATTGGCCACACCGGGCAACGGTTTGTCGTCCAGACCGTGCACCATCGCCACAAAAATACCGCTGGCAGCGGGTTTGGTGTGGCCGAAGCGCAAATTCAAGGTCGGGCATTGCAGTTCACGGCCTAACTTTCGCCCATGCACCACATGGCCTGACAACGCGTAAGGCCGACCCAACAGCAAGGCCGCTTGGCGCATGTCGCCTTGCGCCAGCGCTTGGCGAACCGCAGAGCTGGAGACGCGCAAAGTGCCGGGCGACTGTGCCTCGGCAATTTCATAGCTGTTCATGCGGGCGACTTCAAAGCCCAGTTGCTGACCACTGTGAGACAACGCGGTGTAGTCGCCCGCGCGCTGTGCGCCATAGCGGAAATCGTCACCCACCAACACATAACGCGCACCCAAACCGTCGACCAACACGTGTTGCACAAACGCAGAAGGCGTCAAAGCCGCCAGCGTGGCGTTGAAGGGCATCACCACACATTGCGTGATGCCACAGGCTTGCAATTGCGCCAATTTGTCGCGCAAAGTGGCGATGCGAGCAGGGGCGATGTCGGGCTGTTGGCGAGCTTTGGCAAAAAAATCGCGCGGGTGCGGCTCAAAGGTCAACACACACGCGGCGACACCGCGCTGGCGCGCTTCGTTTTGCAGCAGCGCCAGCATGGCTTGGTGGCCACGGTGAACGCCATCGAAATTGCCGATGGTCAGCGCACATGCTGGGGCCAGTTCAGGGTGCTCAATACCTCGGTAAATACGCATGAGTTGCTTGGGGTTGTCAAAGCCGTGTCGGAGAAACAAGGTATATTGTCTAGGAATTGACGTCAGTGCTCGCTTATCTCATTGGAGGTGAATGTTGAAGGTCTTGAAGTTGTCTGCCCAAGGGTTGCCGCAATCCTGGATTTCACTCGAACAAGCCGTCACGCATTACGCGGCGGACGAGGTGCGTTGGGAGGCCGGGGTTGAAATCGCGGTGTACCGAGGTGGCTATAACGCCATCACGGGTTTGCAGTCCAAAATCGTCATCAACAGCATCATCGGGACCAAGGGTGTGCCGCGCATCAATCCGTTTGACCTCAAACCCGGCTTGACCAACAGCAAATTGTTTGCCCGCGACCGCAATCTCTGCGCTTACTGCGGCGACGATTTTCACGAATCTGACCTGACCCGCGAACACATCATTCCTTTTGGTCAACATGGCCAAGACAGTTGGATGAACGTGGTGACTGCCTGCAAAACCTGTAACCACCGCAAAGCCAATCGCACGCCCGAGCAAGCCCGCATGCCCTTGCTGTATGCGCCTTACACGCCGTCGTTGTGGGAAGACTTTATTTTGCGCAATCGCCGCATATTGGCCGATCAAATGGAATTTTTGATGGCGCATTTGCCGCGCAATTCGAGGTTGGCGGCTTAAGCCCAATCGTTCAAGCGCTGCAAACAAGCCTTGATGGCTTTGGGATAAATCACATGCTCCTGCGTGAGCACCCGCGCGGCCAAGCTGTCCGCCGTGTCGTTTGGCAACACAGGAACCACAGCCTGTTCAAGGATCGGGCCATGGTCGAGTTCGGTGGTGACTGAATGCACGGTGGCGCCTGCAAAACGGCAGCCTGCATCTATGGCGCGTTGGTGCGTGTGCAAGCCGGGAAACGCGGGCAGAAGCGACGGATGAATGTTCAACATGCGTCCTTCAAAATGCACCACAAAACCCGGTGTCAAGATGCGCATGAAACCCGCCAATACCACCAAGCTCGGCTCGTGGGCATCAATCGTTTGTCGCAACACATCGTCAAATGCGGTGCGCGGATCGGCATGCCCCGCAAACGCGGTGTGGTCTACCACCTCGGTGCTCAACCCCAACTCAGCGGCTGCTTGCAAACCGGCTGCATGGGGGCGGTTGCTGATGACGGCGGCAATGCGTGCATTCAGGGTCTGATCCCACCGCTCGCGGATGGCCGCACGCGCAATGGCCAGCATGTTGGAGCCGCCACCGGAAATCAGAATCACCAGGTTGTTCATGCGGCCGATTATGGCGAAACAAAATCCTGTCACCTGTGTATGCCGGCCATGTGCACGGTCGTGCTAAAACACAACTTATTTGACCGTCAGTGGCCTTTGGCGCCCCTTGGAGAAAACACATGGATCTGGCATTCACGCCTGAAGAGCAAGCGTTTCGCAAAGAAGTTCGCCATTGGGTCAAGACCCATTTGCCTGACGAATTGGCCCACAAAGTTCACCACGCCTTGCGTTTGACCCGCGAAGACATGCAGTCTTGGGCCAAGATGTTGGGTCGCAAAGGATGGTTGGGTTATGGCTGGCCCAAGGCATTTGGCGGCCCCGGTTGGAACGCGGTGCAAAAACATTTGTTCGAAGAGGAATGCGCGCTGGCGGGTGCTCCTCGGGTGGTACCGTTTGGTCCGGTGATGGTCGCACCGGTCATCATGGCGTTTGGCAATGCCGAACAACAGCAGCGGTTTTTGCCTGGCATTGCCAGCGGTGAGGTTTGGTGGAGCCAGGGCTACAGCGAACCCGGTTCCGGTTCTGACTTGGCGTCGCTCAAAACCCGGGCTGAACGCGTTGGCAACACCTATGTGGTGAACGGCCAAAAAACCTGGACCACGCTGGGCCAATTTGGCGAATGGATTTTTTGTTTGGTGCGCACAAGCACCGAAGGCAAACCGCAAACCGGCATTTCTTTTTTGTTGATCGACATGAAGTCGCCCGGGGTCAGTGTGCGTCCGATCAAGTTGCTGGATGGCGAATGCGAAGTCAACGAAGTCTGGTTTGACAACGTCGTGGTGCCTGCCGATAACCTGATTGGCCAAGAAAACAAGGGTTGGGATTACGCCAAATATTTGTTGGCGCATGAACGCACCAACATTGCCGATGTCAACCGCGCCAAGCGTGAATTGGAACGACTCAAACGCATCGCCAAAGCCGAGGGTGTGTATGACGACATGCGCTTCAGAGACGAGATAGCCAAATTGGAAGTCGATGTGATTGCGTTGGAGATGATGGTGTTGCGCGTGTTGAGTGCGGAAAAATCAGGCAAGCAATCGCTGGACATTGCAGGCTTGCTCAAAATCCGTGGATCGGAAATTCAGCAACGCTACAGCGAATTGATGATGTTGGCGGCGGGCCCCTTCAGTTTGCCGTTCATCCAAGAAGCCATGGACGCGGGGTGGCAAGGCGACCATGTCGGCGCAGCGCATTGCGCGCCCTTGGCGTCAACCTATTTCAACATGCGCAAGACCACGATTTACGGTGGTTCCAACGAAGTTCAGCGCAATATCGTTGCCAAAACCGTTTTGGGTTGAATACCAGCAACCCTATCAAGACACACAAGGAACACCATGGACTTTGATTTTTCCGACGAACAAACGCAGTTGCGCGACGCGGTCCGCAAATGGGTGGACAAGGCCTATGCCTTTGACGAGCACAGGCGCATCGTTGCCGAAGGCGGTTTTTCTCCTGCCGTGTACCAAGCATTGGCAGAGCTGGGCCTGACAGGTTTGTATGTGCAAGACACCTACGGTGGCATGGACATGGGGCCAGTGGAAGGCATGGTGGTGATGGAGGAGTTGGGGCGCGGCATGTTGCTCGAGCCTTTGACCCACGCGTGGATCAGCTCCGCCATGATGCAAGCGTTTGCGCCAGAAGATTTGAAACAGCATTGGCTGCCCAGCATCGCGTCAGGCGAAGCGCTGGTGGTGCTGGCTCACGTGGAGCGGGGTTTGCGTTATGTTGGGGACACGTGCCGCACCACCGCTGAACACACACAAGACGCTTGGCATGTCAGTGGTCACAAAAGTTTGGTGCCTGCCAGCGACCATGCGCATGCGTTCATCGTGCCCGCAATGGTGAAAGGGCAAATGGCTTTGTTTGTGGTGCCGCGCGGCGAGGCCACCGACACGGCTCGCACCTATGTCGCGCAAGACGGCAGCCGCATGGGGGAAGTGTTGTTTCAACATGCACCAGCGCAATTGTTGACATTGCAAGGACAGGCCGCATTGCAGTTGGGCGTGGATGTGGGAATGGCCGCCTTGTGTGCCGAGGCTGTGGGTTTGATGGAAAAAACTTTGTCGGTGACCGTGGCGTACATGAACACCCGCAAACAATTTGGTGTACCCATTGCGTCGTTTCAAGCGTTACAGCACCGCGTGGCTGACATGAAGATGTCATTGGAGTTGGGGCGCTCAATGAGTTACTACGCCACCTTGAAATTGAATGCCGCAGCCGACGAACGCAGTCTGGCAATCTCCCGTGCCAAGTGGCAAATCGGCAGATCCACTCGCCATGTGGGACAAGAGGCTGTTCAATTGCACGGAGGCATTGGCGTGACGGATGAATACATCATCAGCCATTGTTTCAAGCGCTTGACCCAAATGGAAATGACCTGGGGTGACAGCTTGCACCATCTGGGGAAAATATCTGCCAACATGCAAGACACCGCCGGGGTATTTGCCTGACCATGCACCCCAAAGCCCTGCTCGACGCCTGTACCGAACTCACCCGTCTTTTGTTACGTTTTGAACATCCCGCAGACAGCGTGGTGTCCAAATACTTTCGCGACCAACGCAAATCGATGGACCTCGGTCCGCGTGAACGCAGCGTGTTGGCAGAAACGGTTTACAACGTGTTGCGACAAAAATTGCGTTTTGAACATTTGGCCAAATCGGGTACAGGTGTGCGAGAGCGGCGATTGGCCATCTTGGGTTGGGCTGCCCATTTGGACGCACAAGCCAAGCAACTTCAACCGCAAGCCAAACACGGCGACCGTGGCTTCATGAAAGCGGCCATGAGCGAGATGGAGTTCAAGTGGTTGAGCGATTGCGATGCCGCTACCGAAGACGATTTCTTGGCCCCGCACCGACACAATTTGCCACCGTGGCTGGCAGAGGCCTTGCAATCGCAGTTGGCCGATGATTTTTGGCCGCTGGTCGAGAGCTTGCAGCAAACCGCTGGCTTGGATGTGCGGGTCAACACCTTGCTGGCCAAGCGTGAGCAAGTGTTGTCGCAACTGCAAGCCAGTGGCATTCAGGCCGTGCCCACCCCGCATTCACCGTGGGGCATTCGCATGCCAGCCAAACCCAATCTCAGCAAATTGCCCTTGTTTGAGCAAGGACACATCGAAGTGCAAGATGAAGGTTCGCAATTGCTGGCGCTGTTGGTCGATGCCAAGCGCGGTGAAATGGTCGCCGACTTTTGTGCCGGCGCAGGCGGCAAAACCTTGGCTTTGGGCGCAAGCATGCGCAACACGGGTCGCTTGTATGCTTTTGACACTTCGGCGCACCGATTGGATGCGCTCAAACCCCGTTTGGCGCGCAGCGGGTTGTCCAACATCCACCCGGTTGCGATTGCCCATGAACGGGATGACCGCATCAAACGATTGCGTGGCAAGATGGACCGCGTGCTGGTCGATGCCCCGTGTACCGGGCTGGGCACCTTGCGCCGCAATCCCGATTTGAAATGGCGACAAACCCCAGAGGCTGTCGCGGAATTGGTGTTGAAGCAAACCGCTATTTTGGCCGCCGCTGCGCGCTTGCTCAAACCAGGCGGACGACTGGTCTATGCGACCTGCAGTTTGTTGCGCGAAGAAAATGAAATGATTGCGCAGGCTTTCAGTCAAGCGCATGGCGGGTTTGAACCCATGCGTGCCGCAGATGTCCTCACTGCCCTCGGGGTTGAAGCGGCAGACACTTTATGCACACCCGACAGGCAATGTTTGCGCTTGTGGCCGCACCGTCACGCGACCGATGGTTTTTTCGCGGCGGTATGGCAATTGACATGACCCAGATTTAAAATCTGGCAGCTGAATTTTTTAAGGACAGACATGGCTTTACCTGATTGGCCTTGGCTCGATGTGGTGTTGCAGTGGGTGGCCCATGGCACGTGGCATTTGAATGCATGGCAATTGGTCGCATTCACGCTGTTGATGACCCACATCACGATTGCATCGGTGACCATTTATTTGCACCGTCACCAAGCCCACCGGTCATTGGATTTGCATTGGTTGCCAGCGCATTTCTTTCGCTTGTGGTTGTGGTTGACCACGGGCATGACCACCAAAGCGTGGGCGGCCATACACCGCAAACACCACGCCAAATGTGAATCTGAAGAAGACCCTCACAGCCCCCAAGTCATGGGCATTCGGACCGTGTTTTGGCAAGGCGCAGAGCTGTACAGGCGAGAGGCCGCCAATGAAGAAACATTGCGCAAATACGGTCATGGCACGCCAGACGATTGGCTTGAAAACCATGTGTATGCCTATTTCCCGTGGCAAGGTGTGGGCGTGATGCTGGTCATCGACTTGGCCTTGTTTGGTGCCATTGGTTTGACCGTTTGGGCCGTGCAAATGTTGTGGATACCGGTGACCGCGGCGGGCGTCATCAATGGATTTGGCCATTACTGGGGCTACCGCAATTTTGAGGCGCCTGACGCGAGCACCAATATTTCGCCTTGGGGCATCCTCATTGGCGGTGAAGAATTGCACAACAACCACCACACTTACCCCACCTCTGCCAAGTTGTCTGTCAAGCCTTACGAATTTGACATTGGGTGGATGTACATCCGACTGTTGCAGGCTTTGGGGCTGGCCACGGTCAAAAAGACACCGCCTAAATTGCATTACGCAGCCATTCAGCCGGTGGCCAATGAGCAAACCTTGGAAGCCTTGATCACCAACCGTTACGAGGTGATGGCGGGGTTTGCCCGCCAATTGCAGACCGCGCTCAAGCAGGAAATTGCGTCTTTGCCCAAGTTGCCAGCCGACGCGGTGTTGACAGCCGCCAAGCGTTGGATGCACCGCGATGAAGTTCAAATTCCGGTGCAGTTTCATGGTTTGTTGGCGCAGGCCCGTGCGGCATTGCCCAACACCGACACCATGGTGCGCATGCGTGAAGAGTTGCGTCAGATGTGGCTCAACACCCATGCCAGCAGGGCGCAATTGGCCTTGGATTTACAGCAATGGTGCCAACGTGCCGAGCAAAGCGGTGTGACGGCATTGCGCGATTTTTCTATGCAATTGCGTTCAGCCAAGGTCTGACGAAAAAAAACCGCCGAGAGGCGGTTTTTTTCAGGGAAGAAATGAAACGCTTATTTGAGTTTGATTTCTTTGTATTCGACATGCTTGCGAGCTTTGGGATCGAATTTCATGATCGACATTTTCTCGGGCATGGTTTTTTTGTTTTTGCTGGTCGTGTAGAAATGACCGGTGCCGGCCGTTGATTCCAGCTTGATTTTTTCGCGTCCGCCTTTGGAAGCCATGGTGAAAGTCCTTTCGAAGTCGGTGAAAAATTAAGCTTGACCGCGTTCACGCATGTCTGCGAGAACCACATCAATGCCTTTTTTGTCGATCAGGCGCAATGCAGCGCTGGAAACGCGCAAGCGCACCCAACGGTTTTCGCTCTCCACCCAGAAACGGCGGTATTGCAGATTGGGCATGAAACGGCGCTTGGTTTTGTTGTTGGCGTGGGAAACATTGTTGCCAACCATGGGGGCTTTGCCCGTTACTTCACATACACGTGCCATCAGACACTCCTTCTTAACAGTTGGAAACACGTCCAACTTGACCTCGCCTGAAAGGGGGCGGTATCCCCGGATGTGCTGCTTCACCAGCCAGCAAACCCAACAAAGCCCGCGATTATAGCCTGAGCGGTTCAGGCCAGATGCGGCCCATCAAACCGCCATTGACGCGCGGTGCGCCTGGGCTTGTTGGGCGATGTCCGCGCGCTGTGATGCCGACAAGCGGTTGAGGTTTTTGAGTTGCATCAGCATGCGCGGGTTTTTTGCCAAGGTGTCTGCATGCTGGGAGAGGTAATCCCAATACAAGGTGGTGAACGGGCAGGCTGTTGCGCCAGTGGCAACGGCGGGGTTGTAGCGACAGCCTTTGCAGTGGTTGCTCATGCGGTCGATGTATTTGCCGCTGGCCACATAGGGTTTGCTGGCCATGAGGCCGCCATCGGCAAACTGGCTCATGCCCAAGGTGTTTGGCAATTCAACCCATTCCACGGCATCGACATACACCGACAAATACCATTCGTGCACTTGCTTGGGGTGCACACCAAACAGCAACGCATACAAACCGGTGACCATCAAGCGCTGGATATGGTGCGCATACCCCTGTTTGAGGGTTTGACCGATGGCGTCTCGAAGACACGCCATGTCAGTGTCTGCGGTCCAAAAAAAGCCAGGCAAATTTGCTTGTGCTTGCATGGCATTTTGTTCAAGGTAACCTGGCATTTCGGTCCAATAAATGCCGCGAACATATTCACGCCAGCCCAATACTTGGCGCACAAACCCTTCGACGGCAGGCAATGGGGCCAGCCCTTGGTGATAAGCCGTTTCTGCCGCCGCGATCACTTCTCGGGGACGCAGTAATTTCAAGTTCAGCGAAGACGACACATGCGAGTGGTACAGCCAGACTTCGCCCTCCCACATGGCGTCTTGATATTGGCCAAAGTGAGGCAGCCGGTATTGAACAAAGTCCGCTAACACTTGCAAGGCTTGATCGCGCGTGACGGGCCAACCAAAGTGCTCTAAGCTGCCGGGGTGTTGGGCAAAGCGTTGGTTCACCAATGCCATCACAGCAAGGGTGGTGGCATCCGGTTCAAAGCGGGTTGGCGCAGGCAAGG
>CANGZG010000005.1 GCA_947458415.1 Comamonadaceae bacterium
CAATCAGCAACTGACGCGCGATACGCAAGCCTTCGTCAATGCGAAAACTCTCATCCAAATAGGGGTCGTTGATCAAACCCTTCCAGCCCACCGTGGTGCGTGGCTTTTCAAAATACACACGCATGACGATTTCCAGCGTGTCTTTGTAAGTTTCACGCACTGCCTTCAAACGCCGGGCGTAATCCAGCGCTGCAGCAGGGTCATGGATAGAGCAAGGCCCCATCACCACCAGCAAACGGTCATCCTTGCCCGACATGATGGCAGCGATACGCTGGCGCGTGTCACTGATGAGCTGTTCAACCGCTGTGCCAGCGATGGGGAAAAAGCGAATCAAATGTTCAGGAGGCGGCAACACGGTGATGTCCTTGATGCGTTGGTCGTCGGTCTGGCTGGTTTGGTCATCGATCGGTGCATAAGCATCTTTGGGATGGGATTTCATTCAAGACTCCTGGGCTTCAACAAGGAAGGATCAAATATCGTCAACAAAAAAAAACCGCCGGGGTCCGGCGGTAGGTTAGGGAGTTCAGAGCGTTGTTGCGTTCAGACCTCTCGACCGCCGGTGGGGCGTGAGACATCAAAATAGGCAAAGTGAAAATGCACTGAATTCATGGCTTGAAATGTAGCACAGGCCAAACACGGGCTTTAAGCCGTGCCGCCGACGGTCAAGCCATCGATGCGCAAAGTGGGTTGGCCCACGCCGACCGGCACACTTTGGCCTTCTTTGCCACAGGTGCCCACGCCGGGGTCAAGCGCCATGTCATTGCCAATCATTTTGACCCGGGTCAGCGCGTCAGGGCCGTTGCCCACCAGCGTGGCACCCTTGACCGGGTATTGGATTTTTCCGTTCTCCACCCAATACGCTTGGCTCGCGGAAAACACAAATTTGCCCGATGTGATGTCGACCTGACCGCCACCAAAATTGGTGGCGTACAAACCTTTTTTGATGCTGGCCACGATCTCTTGCGGGTGCATGTCGCCGCCCAACATGTAGGTGTTGGTCATGCGGGGCATGGGCACATGGGCATAACTTTCACGCCGACCATTGCCCGTCGGCGCCACGCCCATCAAACGCGCGTTCATGCTGTCTTGGATGTAGGCTTTCAAAATACCATCTTCAATCAAGACATTGCGCTGGCTGGCATGGCCTTCGTCGTCCACATTGAGTGAACCACGGCGATCTGCGATCGTGCCATCGTCCAACACGGTCACACCTTTGGCGGCAACCCGCTGGCCAATCATGCCGCTGAAAGCGCTGGAGCCCTTGCGGTTGAAGTCACCTTCCAAGCCGTGGCCAATCGCCTCGTGCAACAAAATGCCGGGCCAACCCGAACCCAGCACCACGGTCATTTCACCGGCAGGCGCGGCTTGCGCTTGCAAATTGGTCAAGGCGGCACCCACCGCTTCGTCCACATAACGCGTCAATGCGGCGCCATCGAAATATGCCAAACCAAAACGTCCGCCACCCCCTGCCGAGCCACTTTCGCGACGGCCGTTTTCTTCGACGATCACGTTCAAAGACAAGCGCACCAGCGGGCGCACATCAGCGGCCAACGTGCCATCGGCGCGGGCCACCAACACCACGTCATATTCGCTGGCCAGACCCGCCATGACTTGCACCACTCGCGGGTCTTTGGCGCGGGCTTGTTGCTCGATTCGCTCGAGCAGGTTCACTTTGGCGGTGCTGTCCAAACTGGCGATCGGGTCATCGTCGCGGTAGAGACTGCGAGAGCCCGCAATTTTTCTGGCGGGGACTTTGGTTTTGGCGTTTTTTCCGCTGGCCGCGATGCTGCGCACTGTGTGCGCGGCATCCATCAGGGAAGCCAAAGAGATGTCGTCCGAATAGGCAAACGCGGTTTTTTCACCGCTGACAGCTCGCACACCCACGCCTTGGTCAATGCTGAACGAGCCGGTCTTGACGATGCCCTCTTCCAAACTCCAGCCTTCGGATCGGGTGTATTGGAAATACAAATCCGCGTCATCGATGCGGTGCGCACGGATTGCTGACAAAGCCTGAGACAAATGGCTTTCGTCCAAACCATAAGGCTTGAGCAACAGGTTGTGGGCGATGGAAAGGCGTTCTAAGGTGGGTTCGTGTGCAATCATGACGCCATTGTAGGAGTCGGGCCCAGAACCGCGTGTTCGTCAGGTCTTTTTTGCTTGCCGGATGAATGCCAGCATTTGGCTGTCGTCCAAGTCGGTCATGCCTTGCTCGCACGCCATGGCAAAGGCTTTGGCCGCGTCGGCGCCCAGCCAACCGGAAAAGCCCACTTGTTCAGCCGAGGCCATTGCCAAGCGGGTGTCTTTGGCCAACAAGCGCATGTGTGAGCCAATGCTGGTGTCGTTGGCAAACACACGCCGCAAACGGTCAGTGGCGATCCAACTTTGCCCGCTAGAGCGCTCAATCAAGGACAAGGCGGTGTCTTGGCTCAATCCCATTTTTTCAGCCAGCACCATGGCTTCGCAGGCGCCAACCAAGTTGATGCCAGCCAACAGGTTGTTGACCAATTTGACGCGTGCACCGTCGCCTACCCGGTGGCTGATCAACACACATTGGTTGGACAAGGCTTGCAACAACGCATCTTGGGCAGCCAGCACGTGCTCGGGGGCCGCGAGCATCAAACTCATGGTGCCATTGCCGGCCCGGATCGGCCCGCCAGACATCGGTGCGTCCACCATGTGCACGCCGATGGCCTGCAATTGCTGTGCGAAATGTTCAGTGTCCGAGGGTGCGATGGTCGGACACATGATCACCGTTTGACCGGCTTTCAAGCCCGCCAGCAAACCCTGCGGCCCGTCAAACACTTGTTGTACCTGAGCGGCATCAATCACGCACACGATCACCGTGTCGGCCGCTTGCGCCACCGCGGCCGCGTTGGTGCCCACCTGGGCGCCCAGTGCGTTCAGTTCGGACACTTTGTCTGCGTCCAAATCATGCACCACCACCGGCCAACCCAAGCTCAGCAAACGCTTTGCCATGCCGCCGCCCATGTTGCCCACCCCTACGAGACCTGTTTGTTGATTCATGATTGCACCAATTGTTTCGCTTTTGCCACCGACAACAAGATACCAATGCCAAAGCCCAGCGTGACCATGGCCGTCCCGCCATAACTGATGAACGGCAAGGGCACACCAACCACTGGCAAGATACCGCTGACCATGCCCATGTTGACGAAGGCGTAGGTAAAGAAAATCAAGGTCACGCTACCCGCCAATAAGCGGGTAAACAAGGTCGGGCCTTCGAGCGAAATGGCCAGCCCGCGCAACACCAAAAACACGAAGCCAGCGATCAACAACATGTTGCCCAGCAAACCAAATTCTTCACCATAGGCTGCAAAGATGAAATCCGTGGTGTGTTCAGGAATGAAGTCCAGGTGGGTTTGTGTGCCTTGCATGAAACCTTTGCCAAAGAATCCGCCCGAGCCGATCGCAATCATGCCTTGAATGATGTGAAAGCCTTTGCCCAAGGGGTCACGCCACGGGTCCAGCAAAGTGCATACGCGTTGCCGTTGGTATTCGCGAAACATGGGCCATTTGACATTGTCCGCACACAACATGGGTTCAAACACCACCAACAACAAGACAGCGATCACGCCAAGCACAATCGGTGGAACAATCCATTTCCAGCCCAGCCCAGCAAAGTACAACACATACACACCTGCGGCAAACACCAAAATCGCGGTCCCCATGTCAGGCTGGTTGGCAATCAACGCCACTGGCATGACCAACAGGACGGTCGCCGCCAAAAAGTCCAATGGCCTCAACTGCCCTTCGCGTTTTTGAAACCACCACGCCAACATCAAGGGCATGCCAATCTTCATGATTTCGCTGGGCTGAATCACAATACCGACATTGAGCCAGCGACGCGCGCCGTTTTTGGTCAACCCAAACAAAGCCACACCTACCAACAGCGCCAAACCCACGGTGTAAACAGGCACCGCCAAGGTCATCAACCGTTGCGGCGGGATTTGCGCGACCACAAACATGATGCAAAAAGCCAAAGCCAAATTTCGCGCATGGTCCCAAAACCGCATGCCATTGGCATATCCCGAACCAAACATGGTGATCAATCCGGCCACGGCCAACAAAGCCACGGCCAGCGTCAACTGACCATCAAAGCCACGCAGCACTTGGGTGAACTGGCGCAATACATAAGGTTTTTCAAAACTCAAGGCCATGCTGGAATTATCAACCCATTCCGATGCAGACCGGTCTGCCTGCGCCCCGCGTGTGACAATCAATGCCATGTATGCATTGTTCGAAGAAGCCGGCAAACTCCACAGCGGTCGCGTGCTGTCCGAGGCCGACACATCCGCCCAAATTGAGCTTGAATCCGGCAAGCGCGTCAAAGCCAAAGCGGCTCAAATCTTGTTGCGGTTTGACAAACCCGCACCCGCTGAATTGCTGCGTGAAGCTGGCGGCTTGGCACAGGGCATTGACTTGGAACTGGCGTGGGAATTTGCGCCACCCGACGAGTTTTCGTTCACAGACTTGGCGCGCGAATATTTCAGTGACAAAGCCAGCTTGCCAGAGCAAGTCGCTTGTCTGCTCAAACTGAGCGAAGCACCGCATTACTTTCGCCGTGCCGGCAAAGGGCACTTCAAAAAAGCACCGGCTGACATCATTGCGCAAGCATTGGCAGCGATTGAAAAGAAAAAACAGCTGCAAGCGCAAATCGAGGACTGGGCGCAACAACTCGTTGACGGCCGTTGCCCTTCGCCCATCCAGACTCAGCTTTACAAAATTTTGTTCAAGCCGGACAAAAATTCGCCCGAATACAAAGCCGTCGTGCTGGCCGCCAAACAAAGCCAGCAAGCCCCGCTGACCTTGTTGCTCAAAGCAGGTGCCATTCAAAGCGCGTATGACTTTCATTGGCAACGGTTTTTGTTTGACCATTTCCCTAAAGGCACGGCTTTTCCGCATTTGCAGGCCCCGGCTTTGCCACAAGACTTGCCCTTGGCAGATGTTCAAGCCTATTCCATTGACGACTCGCAAACCACAGAAATTGATGATGCGTTGTCGGTGCAAGGTTTGGGCACAGGTCGTGTGGTGCTGGGCATTCACATTGCCGCACCAGCATTGGCCTTGCAACCGGGGGACGCGTTAGACCAAGTGGCACGCCAGCGCTTGTCCACGGTTTACATGCCCGGCCACAAAATCACCATGTTGCCCGACAGCGTGGTACAAACCTATACCTTGGACGAAGGACGGGCGTGCCCAGCGTTGTCGCTCTATGTCAGCTTCAACGAAGACACGCTGGCGATTGAACACACTTCGACAAAGTTGGAGCAAGTGCCCATCGTGGCCAATTTGCGGCATGACAAACTCGATCACATCGTGACCGAGCCATGGTTGACTGACCCAGGCTTTCAGCATTCAGACCCCGCGCTTGACCAACACTTGCCACGCGCCGCGTTGACGTTCATGCACCGGTTGGCCAAGCACCTCAAGTCCCTGCGCGAACAAGTGCGCGGCAAACCCGAGCAGTTCAATCGGCCCGATTTCAATTTCAAATTGGACGGTGTGCCCGCACAAGGTCCGGCGGGTGAAGAAACGGTTCACCTGAGCATTCGCCCGCGCGGTGCTGCGTTGGACCTGATCGTGGCCGAGGCCATGATATTGGCCAACAGCACATGGGGCCAATGGCTGTCAGATTTGGGCGTGCCAGGCCTCTACCGCAGTCAAGCCAGCATGGCACCTGGTGTCAAGGTCCGCATGGGCACCCGTGCGTTACCGCATGCGGGTATTGGCGTCCCTTGCTATGCATGGAGCACCTCGCCCTTGCGTCGCTACACCGATTTGGTGAACCAATGGCAACTGGTCGCCTGCGTGCGCAACGGCAACACCGCGGCATTGGTCGCGCCATTCAAACCGAAAGACGCTGGCCTGATGTCCATCGTGTCGGCATTTGAAGAGGCCTACGGCGCCTACAACACGCACCAGGCCACCATGGAAAGGTACTGGACGCTCAAGTACTTGCAACAACACCAATTGGAAGACATCGACGCCACAGTCATCAAGGCCTTCCCTGGTGAGCCACCGTTGGTCAGGGCAGTGAATTTACCGTTGGTATTGGGTGTGGCTGGGGCACCAACGCTTGAGCGCGGTGCACTGGTGCGCGTGAAACTCGGACAGGTCGACACCATGGCACTGGATGTCAAAGCCACGTTTGTCAGTTTGCTTGACGCGGCCTCCTCCCCAGAAGAGGACGCATCGGACGATGACACCGCGGTGGGGCCGATCGCGATTGCATTGGACATGGAAGACGCCGCGAACGACGTAGTCAACAGTGGTGACACCTCCCCAGACGCAGCCAGTTGATTCCCATGCGTTTTCAGACCACGCCCATGCAAATCGCCATCTTGGTTTCGGTGGGGTTGCATGCAGGTTTGTTGGTCTTCAGAATCGCTGACCCGCAAGGCTTTGACCGGTTGATGACACAAAGTCCGCTGGACATCATTTTGGTGAATGGCCGCAGCGACGGCCCGCCTGCTGACAAACCGCAAGCGTTGGCGCAAGCCAATTTGCAAGGGGGTGGCGAGGCTGCCACGGGACGCACCCAATCACCCTTGCCGATGTCAGCCAAGTCGCAATCGGGTCAAGCAGAGGATGCACACTCGTCACCATTGCAGCAAATGAAGCAACAGCAATCCGCGCTGCTGGCCAGCATCAAACAGCAAATCGCGGTGAACGCAGCGCGACAGCCTCAAACGGCGACGCAAGCCAATGAACAAGCGCAACAACAGCGGCAGTTGCTCGACATGCTGGCGGAAATAGAACGCCGCATCGCAGAACAAAACGCCAGACCGCGCACGCGTTATGTCAGCCCCGCGACCCGCGAAGTCAGCTTTGCCATGTACCAACACCACATGCGTCGTTTGATCGAAGAACGCGGCACCCGTTTTTTTCCCCAATCGCGCGGAGAGAAACTCTATGGCAGCCTGACCATGGTGCTGACAGTCAACGCCGAAGGACGCGTCTTGTCTACGCAAATTCTGACAAGCTCTGGCATCGCTGCGCTTGACCGAGCGGCGTTAGACATCGCCGCAGCCGCAGGGCCGTATGGTGTGTTCACCCGCGAAATGAAACAAGAATTTGACCAACTGGCCATGGTGTCGCGCTACACCTTCAAGCGCAACCAGACGGTGCAAGCCGAGTCCTCTGAACCATGAGCAAGTCCGCTTCTGTTCGCACCTTGGGACGCGGCCGGTTGTTTCGCCGCTGGTTGGTGCTGGTGCTGCTGTCCGGTTTGGGGCTGCAACTTTATTTTGTGGCGCGTGTCGCCATGATGCGTTATGTCGACCCGCAATCAACCGCGTTTGAACGATCGCAAATCGTGCAAATACTCACATCCAACCAAAATTTTCGCTGGCGACAGCAATGGATGCCTGCCGCGCGCATCCACACGTCGCTCAGCCGTGCGGTGATTGCCTCGGAAGATGACTTGTTTGCCAGCCACGATGGGGTGCAATGGCAAGCCATTGAAAAAGCCTGGACACGCAACGAAAAAGCCCAAGCCCGCTCTGCAGCCAAGGGCAAAACACCGAAGGTGGTGGGTGGCTCGACCATCACCCAACAGTTGGCGAAAAACTTGTTTTTGTCTGGTGAACGCAATTTCTTGCGCAAAGGGCAAGAACTGGTGATCACCTTGGCGCTGGAAACTTTCCTCAGCAAGCAACGCATCTTGGAGATTTACCTCAACCATGTGGAATGGGGCAAAGGCGTGTTTGGCGCCCAAGCCGCTGCTCAGCATTATTTTTCCAAACCGGCGGCGCAACTCAACAGTTGGGAATCCGCACGCTTGGCAGTCATGTTGCCTCGCCCCAAATATTTTGAAAAATTGCCTCAATCGCCTTATGTGGCAGAGCGTGCCCAGGTCATTCAAGGTCGCATGGCCTCTGCGGTGTTGCCATGAACATATTGGGTATCGATCCGGGTCTGCAAACCACTGGCTTTGGGGTGGTGCATTGGGCCCACGGGCAGTTGCGTTATGTGGCCAGTGGCACCATCACCACCACGCATTTGCCGCGTGCCGATTTGACTGGGCGCATCGGTGTGTTGTTTGAAGGCATTTGCGAAGTCTCTAAAACATACCAAGCGCAATCGGCGGCCATTGAAATCGTGTTCGTGAACGTGAATCCGCAGTCCACGTTGTTGCTGGGTCAGGCACGCGGGGCGTGCTTGGCGGCGCTCTCGCACCTGTCTTTGCCCGTGGCCGAATACACCGCGTTGCAAATGAAAAAATCGATCGCAGGCCATGGCAAGGCCGCCAAAGCCCAAGTGCAAGAAATGGTCAAACGCTTGTTGCAGTTGCCGGCCTTGCCTGGCCCTGATGCCGCCGATGCCTTGGGCTTGGCCATCACACACGCGCACGCATCGCGTGGCATGGCGTTGATGAAAGAAGCGGGCATGGGTCGCGCCAAAGCCAGTGGCATGTTGCGCGCAGGACGGGGCGGTTAACGCGGCTGAATCACCAAGCGGGTGAGAGTTGCGCCAGTCCCTTGGGTGCCAATCGCTCGTCTTCGAATGTCACCCATTCATACGATAGCGGGCGGCTTAACAATTCACGCAACAGCAAGTTGTTCAATGCGTGACCCGAGCGAAACGCGCGGTAGTGGCCCAACATGGGTTTGCCCAGCAAATACAAATCGCCCATGGCATCCAAAATTTTGTGCTTCACAAATTCATCGTCATAGCGCAGGCCGTCACTGTTGAGCACTTTGTAATCGTCCATGACGATGGCGTTGTCTAAGCCACCACCCAAAGCCAAACCGTTGGAGCGCATGTGCTCGACATCGCGGGTGAAGCCAAAGGTGCGGGCTCTGGCGATGTCTCGGCTGTAGTGCCCGGTGTCCATGTCAAATGTGACCGACTGACCGGTGGTATCGACCGCTGGGTGCTTGAAATCAATTTCAAAACTCAACTTGAACCCATGGTGCGGGTACAGGCCTGCCCATTTTTTCTGGTCACCCTCGCCATGGCTGACCATGACGTCTTGCAAAATCCGCAAGAAACGCTTTGGCGCGTTTTGCAGCTCAATGCCCGCCGATTGCAGCAAAAACACAAACGATGAGGCCGAGCCGTCAAGGATGGGCACTTCCTCGGCGGTGATGTCGATGTACAAATTGTCCAAGCCCAAACCACTGCAAGCAGACATCAAATGCTCTACCGTGTGCACCTTGGCACCCTGCGCTTCGATGGTCGATGCCAAGCGGGTGTCGGTGACCGACAAAGCACCGACGGGGATGTCCACCGGTTGCGCCAAATCGACCCGCCTGAACACAATGCCCGTGTCAGGCGCGGCCGGGCGCAAGGTCAATTCCACACGTTGACCGCTGTGCAAACCCACGCCGACGGCGCGGGTCATGGTTTGGATGGTTCGTTGTTTCAGCACAGGCAAATTTTAGTCGGCCTGTTTTCTCAAGAACGCAGGGATTTCATAGTTGTCCATGCCACCCGAGGACAAAGCGTCGACCTTGGCCGCGGCTTGGGTGCGGTTGGTTCGCCAAACGCTGGGCACATTGACATTCACATCGCCGCTGGTTTGTGGTGCAGACGCGCGGTTGATGCCATCGCTGCCTGCATGCGCCGTGGGCGACAGGGCCACGGGCATCACATCGGCCGGGTTGGCATACACCGCGTGGTCGGTACCGGTGCGAATCACTGACAAGGGTGGTGCCATGCGACGACCGGGTTGTGCCAAGCCGGTGGCCACCACGGTCACGCGGATCTGGTCACCCAAGGTTTCGTCATAAGCCGTGCCATAAATCACGTGCGCTTCGGGGGACGCGAATGCACGGATGGTGTTCATGGCTTCGCGTGATTCGGCCAACTTCAACGCGCCTTTGGCGGCAGTGATCAACACCAACACGCCTTTGGCACCGGTCATGTCCACGCCTTCGAGCAACGGGCAAGCCACTGCTTGCTCGGCGGCAATGCGCGCACGGTCAGGACCGCTGGCCGTGGCCGTGCCCATCATCGCTTTGCCCTGTTCGCTCATCACCGTGCGAACGTCTTCAAAGTCCACGTTCACCAGCGCTTCCACATTGATGATTTCGGCGATCCCGCCGACCGAGTTTTTCAGCACATCGTTGGCGAATGCGAACGCTTGGTCTTGGCTGACATCGTCACCCAACACTTCTTGCAATTTTTCGTTCAAGACCACGATCAATGAATCCACATTGGCTTCGAGTTCTGCCAAACCGGCTTCGGCATTCGTCATGCGACGACCGCCTTCCCAATCGAACGGCTTGGTCACCACACCCACGGTGAGGATGCCCATTTCGCGCGCTACCCGTGCCACCACCGGTGCCGCACCGGTGCCGGTACCACCGCCCATGCCCGCTGTGATGAACACCATGTTGGCGCCTTGCAAAACGTCGCGGATGTGGTCCACGGCGGCCTCTGCCGCAGCTTGACCGCGCTCGGGTTTGCTGCCTGCACCCAATCCGTTGTCGCCCAATTGAATCACGCGGTGTGCTGAGCTGACTTTCAACGCCTGTGCGTCTGTGTTGGCACAAATGAATTCAACACCACGCACGCCACTGTTGATCATGTGTTCGACCGCGTTGCCACCACCGCCACCGACACCAATGACGCGGATTTGGGTCTCTGGGTTGAATTCGCTGGATTCCATCATTTCAATTTTCATTTTTCTCTCCGAATTTAGGTTTGCAGTTGCCTTGAATGTGTGTTTGTTTTGAAATACGTTTGGAATATGTCAACTGGTTGGTGCCCCCCGCGAACAGGGCCGCCATCGTCGAGATTTGGAACGGCGAATGGTCATGGATTCGAATCGGTTCATGGATGTGGCGTGCATGGTCAAAAGGTCCCCACCAACCAGTCCTTGACACGCCCCATGGCGGTCTTGACCGAACCGTTTTTTTGCGCGACACGAAAGCCTCGCAGCCGAGCCAGCCGTGCTTCTTCGAGCAAACCCATCACGGTCGCCGCACGCGGGTGCGACACCATGTCTGACAGCGCACTGCTGTAGCGCGGCACACCGCGACGCACCGCTTTCAAAAAAATGTCTTCACCCAACTCGATCATGCCGGGCATCATGGCGCTGCCACCGGTGAGCACAATGCCCGATGACAGCACTTCTTCAAAACCCGACTCGCGCAATACCTGTTGCACCAATGCGTAAATTTCTTCCACGCGGGGTTCGATCACACCGGCCAGCGCTTGGCGACTGAGCATGCGCGGACCACGGTCACCCAACCCTGGCACTTCTACTTGGATGTTGGGGTCAGCCAGCAATTGCTTGGCATAACCCGATTCAACTTTGATTTCCTCAGCGTCCTTGGTGGGTGTGCGCAATGCCATGGCGATGTCGCTGGTGATCAAGTCGCCGGCGATCGGGATGACCGCGGTGTGCCGAATGGCGCCACCCGTGAAGATGGCCACATCGGTGCTGCCCGCGCCGATGTCAACCAAAGCCACACCGAGTTCTTTTTCATCCGCGGTCAACACCGAATAGCTGGACGCCAAGGGGTTGAGCATCAGTTGCTCCACATCCAGACCACAGCGACGCACACACTTGATGATGTTTTCAGCCGCTGTTTGCGCACCGGTGACGATGTGCACCTTGGCCTCGAGCCGGATGCCGCTCATGCCAATTGGCTCTTTCACATCTTGGCCGTCAATGATGAATTCTTGCGGCTCTACCAACAACAACCGTTGGTCGTTTGAAATATTGACCGCCTTGGCGGTTTCGACCACGCGCGCCACATCGGCGGCCGTGACCTCGCGGTCCTTGACCGCGACCATGCCATGCGAATTCATGCCGCGAATATGGCTGCCCGTGATGCCGGTGTAGACCCTGGTGATCTTGCAGTCCGCCATCAACTCGGCTTCTTTCAAAGCCATTTGGATGCTTTGCACAGTGGCGTCGATGTTGACCACCACGCCGCGTTTGAGTCCACTGCTGGGCGCAATGCCAAAGCCCGCGAGTTTGAGTTCAGCACCGGGCAACACCTCGGCCACCACCACCATCACTTTGCTGGTTCCGATGTCCAAACCGACGACCAAGTCTTTGTATTCTTTAGCCATGCCAACCTCTTTGTACTTACCTTGTTGCTGTTGAATCCAATGTGCTGACCCCGCGCAAACGCAGCGCATAGCCATTCACATACCGCAAATCTGCCGACTCCAACGACTGTGTCTGACGGCCATAACGCTGGCTGACTTGTGCCAATGTTTGGGTCAAACGCTGTACCCGCGCCATCACCTCTTGTTCATTGCCTCGGCCCAATTCAATTTGTGCACCGTTTTTGAAGCGTGCGCGCCAACTGCCTCTGGCGGTCAATTCGAGTGCACCTAAATTCAGTTGCATCTGTGTGAACGCGGGTCCGAGGGCATTGAACATTTGCAACACGCGCACCGATTCGGTGTCTGGCCCTGACAAATGCGGCAGGTTCTCGTTGTCCAACTCGCCGAAATTGGCACTGAACACTTGGCCTTGTTTGTTGACCAAGCGAGAGTCTGCCTCTGGCCCCCAATAGGCCACGGGTTCGTGCTCCATGATTTCCACGCGCAAGCGATTGGGAAATTCACGTTGCACCACCGCTTGCCTGACCCAAGGCACGTTTTCAAACGCGGCTTTGGCGCGCGCCAAATCGACCGTGAAAAAACTGCCATGCAAGCGCGGCACCACGTTCGCACGCAAAGTGACCTCGTTGTTGTGACGCACTTCGCCCACCACACTCATGCCTGTGATGGTGAACACCGGGTGTCTCGCCATCCACATGATGAACATGCTCACAAACAGCACGCCAGCGAGCATCAACATCCAGCGACTGGTGATGTTCATGAGACGCACATCCAGGGCGAGCTCTGGGGCTGCCTCGCGGCTCATGTACATGGCGTCACGTGCTTTCATGCCCGCGTTATCCCCACGGTTGAATCCAGGCGTGCAGCCTGCAATAAACGCACACACAAATCGGCATAGTCGATGCCCGCTGCTTTGGCCGACATGGGCACCAACGAATGGCTGGTCATGCCCGGGCTGGTGTTCATTTCAAGCAGAAACGGTTGGCGGTCACTGGCACGGATCATCACATCGGCACGACCCCAACCACGGCAACCCAATGCGCGGTAAGCGGCGACGCTCAATGCTTGAATGGCTTGTTCTTCGTCGGCAGGCAATCCGCTGGGGCAGTGGTAAGTCACTGCATCGGTGAAATATTTGTTTTGGTAGTCATATGCACCCTCCGGGGCTGCGATACGAACCACGGGCAGCGCTGTCGCATGGTCCGCGTCCCCCAGTACCGGACAAGTGACTTCCTCGCCTTGGATGAAGGCTTCGCACAACACATACGGGTCATGCCGTGTGGCCAACTCGATGGCTGCTTGAAATTGCTCAGCTTGACTGACCTTGGTCACACCGATGGACGAGCCTTCATGCGGTGGCTTCACGATCAACGGCAAACCCAATTGCTTTGGAATGTCTGCCAAGGCTTGCGTTGTTTGTTGTGCGGGTGTGAGCCAAATACTGGCCGGTGTGGACAAACCTTCGGCCAACCACAAACGCTTGGTCATGTGCTTGTCCATGGCAATGGCTGACGCCATCACGCCAGAGCCGGTGTAGGGAATGCCCATCAATTCCAACGCGCCTTGCACCGTGCCGTCTTCGCCATGCCTGCCGTGCAACGCGATGAACGCATGGCTGATGCCTTGCTCGCGCAACGCCATCAAAGGAGTGTGTGCTGGGTCAAACGCGACCGCTTGGATGCCTTTAGACAGCAACGCCTGAAGGACGCCGTTGCCTGACATCAACGACACCTCACGCTCGGCCGATGGCCCGCCCATCAACACGGCGACCTTGGCTTTGTTTGGGTCAAATCCCATCATGTCCTCACCACCCTCAAACCTGGCTTGTCATTGCCACTGGCATGCGCGACCAATCGCATCGGCAGTTGACCGATCGAACCTGCACCCATGCACATCACCACGTCACCCGCCTGTGCCTGTTCTTGCACCAGTGACTCCAAATGCGACAAGTCCTGCGCAAACACCAACGCCTGTTGACCCGCCACACGCAAGGCGTGCGCCAACGCCCTGCCATCGGCAGCGGCAATCGGCGCTTCACCGGCGGCGTAGACCTCGGTCAACCAGACCACATCGGCCAGTCGCAGCACTTGCACAAAATCTTCAAAACAATCCCGCGTGCGGGTATAGCGGTGCGGCTGGAATGCCAGCACCAAACGCCGACCGGGATAAGCACCCCGCGCGGCTTCAATCGTGGCCGCCAGCTCGACCGGATGGTGGCCATAGTCTTCGATCAAGGTGTAGTGACCGCCACCTGTGGCAGGCATGTCGCCATGGTTTTGGAAGCGCCGACCCACCCCCTTGAATTCGGCCAAGGCTTTGACCACCGCGTCATCCGGCAGATTCAGTTCGACCGCGATCGAGATGGCCGCCAACGCGTTGCGCACGTTGTGCATGCCGGGCAAGTTCAACACCATCTCCAAGTCAGGCAGCGTGATGCCGTTGCTGCGGGTGACGCGAAACCGCATGCGCGATCCCTCAGCGCGCACGTCGTGTGCACGCACTTGCGCGTTTTCTGACAACCCATAACTGGTGATCGGGCGCGACACCTCAGGGAAGATGCCTTGCAACACTGGGTCATCGGCACACAACACCGCCGCGCCATAAAACGGCATGCGGTGCAAAAACTCGATGAAGGCCTGTTTCAAGCGACCAAAATCATGGCCATAGGTTTCCATGTGGTCTGCGTCGATGTTGGTGACCACCGACATGATCGGGTTCAAATTCAAAAACGATGCATCCGATTCGTCGGCCTCGACCACGATGTATTCACCCGACCCCAACTTGGCATTCGCACCTGCACTGATCAAACGCCCGCCAATCACGAAGGTGGGGTCGAGCCCGGCTTGCGCCAACACGCTGGCCACCAAACTGGTGGTGGTGGTTTTGCCATGTGTGCCCGCGATGGCAATGCCTTGCTTTAAGCGCATGAGCTCGGCCAACATGACCGCGCGAGGCACCACAGGAATGAGTCTCTGGTGCGCCGCCACCACTTCGGGGTTATCCGCCTGAACCGCAGTGGAGGTCACCACCGCGTCCGCACCGCTGATGTGTTGCGCATCGTGGCCCACGCGGGTGTGGATGCCCATGGCTTGCAGTCGACGCAACACCGGGCTGTCGGCGATGTCCGAACCAGACACCGTGTAGCCGAGGTTATGCAAAATTTCCGCGATGCCGCTCATGCCGGCACCACCGATGCCGACAAAATGCACATGTCGGATCGCGTGCTTCATGCCGTCACCTCTTCGCATGCCGTGACCACCGCCAGTGTGGCAGTGGTTTGACGCAGTCCGTGCGCACGCGTGGCCATCTGCAGCAATTGCTCGCGGTCGGTGTGTTGCAAAAAATCGGCCAAGACCTGCGCACTCAATGCGGTTTGCTGCATCAACCATGCGGCGTTGTGCTGAACCAAAAATTGGGCATTGGCTGTTTGGTGGTCATCCACCGCGTGCGGGAACGGCACAAACAAAGCGGCGGCGCCCACTGCGGCGATTTCGCTCACGGTGCTGGCACCCGCGCGGCAAATCACCAGATCGGCTTGGGCAAATGCCGTGGCAGTGTCATCGATGAACGGCACGCATTCGGCTTTCACACGGGCGCGTTCGTATTCGGTTTGCAATTGCGCCAAATGTGTTTGTCCACCTTGGTGCAACACTTGCGGCCGCCTGTCTTCGGGTATCAACGCCAGCGCCTGCGGCACCACCTTATTCAAATACTGCGCACCCAGACTGCCACCCACCACCAACACACGCAACGCCCCTTGGCGATGGGCAAATCGCTGTGCAGGAGGTGCTTGCTCGATGAAGGCTTGGCGCAACGGATTGCCCACCCACTGGGTTTTGGGCAAGACACCTGGGAAGGTGGACAGCACCCGATCAGCGATATGCGCCATGACCTTGTTGGCCAAACCAGCCACGGCGTTTTGCTCATGCAGCACCAACGGCTTGCCGCACAACACACCCATCATGCCGCCAGGAAAACTGATGTAACCACCCAAGCCGACCAGCACATCGGGTTTCAAGCGCCGCACCACGCGCCAGCTTTGCCAAAACGCGCGCAACAAACGCATCGGCAACACACCCAAGCTGACCCAGCCCTTGCCACGCACCCCGCCAAAACTGACCGCTTCAAACGCAAAGCCTTTGGCAGGCACCAATTTGCTTTCCATGCTGGGTGCGGGCGCGCCCAACCAATGCACTCGCCAGCCACGCTGACGCAACAATTCAGCCACCGCCAACCCCGGAAAGATATGCCCACCGGTGCCACCGGCCATGACCAATGCCGTGCGTGTGCTCATACGCGCCCCCCGTGCATCAGCAAACGGTTTTCGTAGTCCACCCGCAGCACGATGGCCAAGGCCACCAAATTCAGCAAGATGGCTGAACCACCAAAGCTCATCAATGGCAATGTCAATCCCTTGGTAGGCAAGGCTCCCAGGTTCACGCCCATGTTGATGAACGCCTGAAACCCGATCCACACGCCCACGCCTTGCGCGACCAAGCCAGCAAACACGCGGTCCATGGCAATGGCTTGGCGTCCAATGAACATGATGCGACGGGTCAACCACATGAACACGCCGATGACGATGACCACGCCCACCAAACCAAATTCTTCGCCCAGCACGGCAAACAAAAAGTCGGTGTGCGCCTCGGGCAACCAATGGAGTTTTTCGACACTGCCACCCAAACCCACGCCAAAAATCTCGCCGCGTCCGATGGCAATCAAAGAGTGAGACAGCTGAAAACCCTTGCCCAATGCATAGTCTGCGCCGAATGGGTCCAAATACGCAAAGATACGTTCACGCCGCCAAGGCGACAGCGCGATCATCAAACCAAAGGCCACCACCAAAATGCATGTGATCAGGATGAACATGCGGGCATTGACACCGCCTAAAAACAATATCCCCATGGCGATCACCGCAATCACCAAAAACGCACCCATGTCCGGTTCAGCCAACAGCAACGAGCCCAGAATGCCAATGGCCACCGCCATGGGTGTGACCGCTGCAAAAAATTTCTCCTTGACATCCATTTTGCGCACCATGTAATTGGCCGCATACAGCAGTGTTCCCAATTTGGCCAACTCGGACGGCTGGAAATTCATGACCCCAACACTGATCCAGCGTCGGGCGCCGTTGGCGCTTTTGCCGATGAATGGCAACAACACGGCGATCAACAACACAATAGACACGATGAACACCCAAGGCGCGGCTTTTTCCCAGCGGTCCATGGGCACCTGAAACACCAACAAGGCTGCCACAAAACCAATGCATATAGACAAGGAGTGACGCAACAAATACTGCGCTTGCCAAGCATGACCAGGTTGCGCTTTGTCATGCAAGGCGATGGATGCGGAATACACCATCACCAAGCCCCACATCAACAAGCCCGCGATGGCCCAAATCAAAGCTTGGTCGAAGCCTTTGATGCTGCCAGGGGCGGCACCTGTGCGTGCAAATTCACGGCCATGCACACGCACCGGCAATGCGTCCATGCCTTCTTTGGGCGGGTTGCCAAACCAACGGCCAATGCGTTCACCAAGGCTGAGGCTGGCACTGCTCATGGCTGCCCCTCCAGCATGGCCAATTGATGCACCGCATCGGTGAATGCTTGCGCTCTTGCCACATAGTTGGCGTACATGTCCAAACTGGCGCAAGCAGGAGACAACAGCACCGCGTCACCTGAATGGGCAAGCTGTGACGCAAGTTCAACCGCATGCTGCATGTCGTTTGCCGGGTGCATGTCCAAGCCATACACATTCAAACTGTTTGCCAACAAGGGGGCATCGCGTCCGATCAACACCACCGCGCGCGCATGGCGTTTGAGTGGATCGCCCAAGGGAGAGAAGTCTTGGCCCTTGCCATCACCGCCTAAGATCACCACCAGCTTTTGGTCAGCCCCCAAACTGTTGATGGCGGCCACGGTGGCACCGACGTTGGTGCCTTTGCTGTCATCGATGTATTCCACCTCATTGACCACGGCCACTGACGACAGCCGATGCGGCTCGCCACGGTATTCGCGCAAACCGTGCAGCATCGGTGCCAAGCTTGGACAGCAGGTACCCGCCAGCGCCAAGGCTGCCAATGCATTGAGCGCGTTGTGTTCGCCGCGTATGCGCAACGCATCAGCAGGCATCAGGCGTTGGATGTGCCATTCTTCGTCGGGTGCACGACCTCTTTTGTTGCCTGTCTCTTCTGACGGCATGGCGCGGACCAACCAGCGCATGCCGTTTTCGGTGGTCATGCCAAAGTCACCCGGATGCTGTGGCAGATCGGTACCAAAGTGCACGCGGCCACGTGGTTGTTCTTTTTTTCGCCCACTGTCAGCAGGGCACAACGCCATCACCGTGGCGTCTTGTCTGGGCAGCACAGCCACTGCATGTTGGCCATACACCTGTGCTTTGGCTGCCCCATACGCCTGCATGTCGCCATGCCAATCCAAATGGTCTTGGGTCAAGTTAAGCACGCAAGCCGCCGTCGGTTCAAAATTGTCAACACCGTCGAGTTGGAAACTGGACAACTCCAACACCCACACTTGCGGCAAATCAGCCAAGCGTTGGCGCAAGCTGTCGAGCAAGCTCGGGCCAATGTTGCCTGCCACGGCCACCTGCTTGCCCGCACGCTCCAGCAACACGCCGGTCAGGCGGGTGACGGTGGTTTTGCCGTTCGTGCCGGTGATTGCCAACACTATGGGTTGGTAGGCCCATTCGCTGTTTTTCAACTGGGCCAATGCATGCGCGAACAAGGTCAGTTCGGTACCGCACCACAACCCTTTGGCCACTGAAGCTTGCCAGACACCTGCCACCTCTGTGGGGGACAAGCCAGGGCTTTTGAACACGGCGCGGATGTCATTGCCTTCCACCAAGCCCGCATGAAAACTGTCGTTGATGAACCTGACGTTGGGATGCTCGGCTTGCAAAGGCGCCAAGCCTGGCGGTTGTGCACGGTTGTCCACCACCGTCACGCGCGCACCGTCATGCACACACCAACGTGCCATGGCCAAGCCGGAGTCACCCAAGCCCAGAATCAGCACATGTTGGTCTTTCAATGTTTCCATGCTCAACGCAATTTCAATGTGGACAAACCCAGCAAGCACAACAGCATGGTGATGATCCAAAAACGAACCACCACCTGCGTTTCTTTCCAACCCGATTTTTCAAAATGGTGGTGCAGTGGCGCCATCTTCAAAATCCGCCTGCCTTCACCGTATTTGCGTTTGGTGTATTTGAAATAGCTGACTTGCAACATGACGGACAAAGCCTCAGCGACAAAAATACCGCCCATGATGGCCAGCACAATTTCTTGTCGCACGATCACCGCGATCGTGCCCAAAGCTGCACCCAATCCCAAGGCACCGACATCGCCCATGAAGACTTGCGCGGGGTGGGTGTTGAACCATAAAAAGGCCAAACCTGCGCCCGCGATGGCCGCGCAAAAAATCAACAATTCGCCCGCACCCGGAATATGGGGGAAGAACAAATATTTGGAATACACCGCGCTGCCCACCACATAAGCAAACACGCCCAACGCAGAACCCACCATCACCACCGGCATGATGGCCAAACCGTCCAAGCCGTCAGTCAAATTGACCGCGTTGCTCGAACCCACGATCACCAAGTAGGTCAAGATCACAAAACCCAACACGCCCAACGGGTAGCTGACTTCTTTGAAGAACGGCAACAACAAACCTGCTTGCGGCGGCAAGCTGACATCAAAGCCAGAACGCACCCAGCTGTAAAACAGTTCCAGCACACGCAAATTGCTGACCTCTGAAATGCTGAACACCAAATACAACGCAGCCAACAAGCCAATGACCGATTGCCACAGGTATTTTTCGCCCGAGCGCATGCCTTCCGGGTCTTTGCGAACCACTTTGCGCCAGTCGTCCACCCAACCGATGGCACCAAAACCCAAGGTCACCAACAACACAATCCACACAAACCGGTTGGACAAATCGACCCACAACAGCGTCGACAAGGCAATTGCCAACAACACCAGCACGCCGCCCATGGTTGGGGTGCCCGATTTGCTGAGGTGCGCTTGCACGCCGTAACCACGAATCGGTTGACCGATTTTGAATTCGGTGAGCTTGCGAATCACCAACGGTCCGGCCAATAAGCCAATCAGCAAGGCAGTCACCGCCGCCATGACCGCGCGGAAGGTCAAATACTGGAACACCCGCAAAAACCCATATTCGGGTGAATACGCTTGCAACCATTGGGCCAAGGTCAACAGCATGAGGCCTCCTTGTGAGGCCGTGTCGCCGCCGATGTGTCAGTGTTGTGCAATGCCTGAACGACACGCTCCATGCGCATGAAGCGCGATCCTTTGACCAACACGCTGCCAAGTGTTGGCAGCAATGGCGCCACCCGTGCGTGTATTTCTTCGATGCTGTGGCAATGCACCGCGTTCTGACAGGCATTGGCGGTGTGCACGCTCAATTCGCCCAAGGTCAATACATGTTCGATGTGGTGTTGCTGGGCGTACGCACCAGCTTCGGCATGGAATGCAGCACCTTGTGTGCCGACCTCGCCCATGTCACCGAGCACCAGCAAACGCGGCGGCGCGGATTGCGCGAGCACATCAATGGCCGCGCGCACCGAATCCGGGTTGGCGTTGTAGGTGTCATCGATCAAGCGAATCGGGCGTCCCGCGTGTTGCAACACGGTCAACTGCGAACGGCCACTGACAGGCTGAAATTGCGACAAGCCTGTTGCAATGGCCGCTGTCGGTACACCCGCAGCGACCGCGGCAGACACCGCAGCCAAAGCGTTGTGCACATTGTGTTGGCCAGGCACGGCCAAACTGGTGTGTATTTGCCCCGCAGGTGTGTGCATTTGCAATGCCCAACCGCTGAGTGAAGCCACGGCATGCAACACATGCACACAGGCCGTTGCATGGCCAAAATCCACCACGCGTTTGTGGCTGGCGTAACCACGCCAAAGTGACTGGTAAGTGTCCGTCGCGGGAAACACCGCGGTGCCGTCGGCTGGCAAGTGTTGAATCACTGAACCGTTTTCTTCCGCCACGGCTTGCACACTCAGCATGAACTCTTGGTGCTCGCGTTGTGCGTTGTTGATCACCGCGACGGTGGGCGCGGCACAGGCGGCAAGTTGAGAGATTTCACCGGGGTGGTTCATGCCCAACTCCAGCACTGCGACGCGGTGGTGCGGACGCAACCGAAGCAAGGTCAATGGCACCCCAATGTGGTTATTGAAATTGCCTTGGGTCGCCAAGGCATGTTCCGACTGCCAAGCCTGCAAGATGGAGGCGAGCATTTGCGTGACCGTGGTTTTGCCGTTGCTGCCCGTCACTGCAATCAACGGTATCGCGAATTGCGCGCGCCATGCTTTGGCCAAGGTTTGCAAAGCCCACAAGGTGTCATCGACTTCGATGCCGAACAAACCAGCGGACACCAAGCCTTGACGCGCTATCGCCGCTTTGACACCCAACGCGGGCAAGTTCGGCAAAAATTGGTGTGCATCAAATGTGTCACCTGCCAACGCGATGAACAGATCATCTGCATGCACGCTTCGGCTGTCGGTATGGACCCTGGCCACGGAGAGGTTGCCGTCGCCAATCAGTCGACTGCCCGGCAACCATTGGTGAATTTGCGCCAGCGTCAAATGCATGGAAGGCTGGCTCATGCATGCCCCCAACGCTGCAATGCCAGCACCACATGGTCGCTGTCTGAAAAAGGCAATTTTTGACCGTTGACTTCTTGGTAAGTTTCATGGCCCTTGCCTGCAACCAACACCACATCGGCGGCCTGTGCCTGCGCAATGCTGTCAGCAATCGCTTTGGCGCGGTCAAGTTGCTGCAGCGCTTTGTCGGGTTGTTCCATGCCCGCCAACATTTGCTGCACGATGTGTTGCGGGTCTTCGCTGCGCGGGTTGTCGCTGGTGAGGCAGACCAGATCGGCATGCACTTCGGCACTGCGCGCCATCGGGGCGCGCTTGCTGCTGTCGCGGTCGCCACCACTGCCCAACACACAATGCAAACGACCGCCGCGCGCATGCGCCCATGGACGCAAGGCTTGCAACGCTTTGGCCACCGCATCGGGTGTGTGCGCGTAATCCACCACGACCGCAGGCGTTCCTTCATGGCCCCAAGATTGCATCCGCCCGGGCACTGCTTGCAAATGATGGCAAGCGCTCACCACGTCGGACAAGCTGTGGCCTGACTGGCACAACACCGCCATCACGCCCAACAAATTCATAACATTGAATTCACCCAGGCAGGGGGCCGAGACGCTCTGGCGCTGCTCACCACACACCACCTCAAATGACATGCCTTGCGCCGTGGTTCGAACATCGCGGGCATGCACATGCGCTTGCGTGGAATGCAGGGACACGGTGCAGACCTGTACCGGTGAATCTGCCAGTTGTTCACACAGCAGTTGTCCCTTGGGGTCGTCGATGTTGATGACCGCCGCCGACAAACCCGGCCACTCAAACAACGCTTGTTTGGCTTGCCAATACGCTTGCATGCTGCCGTGGTAATCCAAATGGTCTTGCGTGAAATTGGTGAAGATGGCGGTGCGAATATGGCAGCCGTTCAAGCGGTGTTCTGCCAAACCAATGGACGACGCCTCCATGGCACAAGCTTGAACCCCATCGTTCACCCAGCGTCGCAACTGTGTTTGAAGTTGCAACGGATTGGGTGTGGTCAAGCCTGTGCTGTGCATTTGGCCGGGTTCACCCAAGCCCAAGGTGCCGACCACGGTGCAACGCTGCCCCAAACGCGTGAGTGCCTGAGCCAACCACCATGCGGTAGAGGTTTTGCCATTGGTGCCGGTGACCGCCATCAAATGCAGTTGTTGGCTGGGTTGCTCGAAATACGCGTCGGCAATGGCACCGCTGGCTTGTTTCAACCCTGGGTAACTGACGATGGGCGCGTCATGCATACCCAAATCGTTCAAGGCTTCAAACGCCTCCAAGCCTTGGGCTTCGACCAAACAGGCCGCGGCGCCTTGTTGCAACGCTTGCACCACATGGTGCCTGGCATCGGTGCTTTGACCTGCCCAAGCAAAAAATGCATCGCCGGTTTGCACACGGCGGCTGTCTGACTGCAATTGCGCTTGCACACGCGAACGCAGCCACACGGCAGCCTGTTGCGGGCTGTGCATTTGTTGCATCAAAAGGACTCCGGCTCTGCCTTGGCAACCACTTGCGGTTTGACCGCCATGTCAGGTTGCACTTCCAGCATGCGCAAGGTTTGTTGCACGGTTTGACTGAACACGGGGGCAGCCACATCGCCCCCAAAATAATGGCCGCCGGTCGGTTCATCGATCATCACCGCCACGACGATGCGGGGGTTTTCAATCGGTGCCATGCCGACAAAAAAGCCACGGTATTTTTTTTCAGCATAGGTTTTGCCATCGAGTTTGTGGGCGGTGCCGGTCTTGCCACCCACCGAGTAACCCATGGTTTGCGCTTTGGGGGCCGTGCCGCCCGGGCCGGTGACCAAATGCAGCATGTTGCGCACTTGTGCGGCGTGTTCAGATGACATGACGCGCACGCCACTGACTTTGTCTTGGGTCTTGAGCAAACTGACAGGCGCCATCTCACCGTCGCGGGCCAGCATGGTGTAGGCCTGCGCCAACTGAAACAAACTGGTGGACAAGCCATAGCCATAACTCATGGTGGCTTGCTCCATCGGACGCCAGCTTTTGTAAGGGCGCAAGCGCCCAGCCACGGCACCAGGGAACGGCACTTGGGGTTTTTGCCCAAAGCCAACCTGGGTATACAACTCCCACATGTCTTTGGCGGGCATTTTCATGGCGATCTTGACCGTGCCGATGTTGCTGGATTTTTGAATCACTTCTGACACGCTCAGCGCCCCGTGTGGATGGGCATCGGTGACCGTCATGCCGTACATGCTGACCTTGCCGGGCGCGGTATCGATCATGGTTTCCGGTTTGACCAACCCTTTTTCCATGGCCAGCCCAATGATCAATGGCTTCATGGTGGAGCCTGGCTCGAAGGTGTCGGTCAAGGCACGGTTGCGCAGTTGTGCACCACTGAGGTTGCTGCGCTTGTCTGGCATGTAGCTGGGGTAATTGGCCAATGCCAGCACATCACCGGTTTGGGCGTCCAACACCACCACGCTGCCGGCTGCGGCTTTGTTTTGCAACACCGCTTCGCGCAACCGCTGATACGCAAAGTACTGCACTTTGCTGTCGATGCTGAGTTGCAAGTCTTTGCCCTCTTCAGGCGGGATCAAATCTCCCACGCCTTCAACCACTTGGCCTTGGCCGTTTTTGATGACCCGGCGCGTACCGTTTTTACCGCCCAAGTGCGTGTTGAATGTGAGCTCAACACCTTCTTGTCCGGTGTTCTCCACGTTGGTGAAACCGACCACATGCGCGGCCGCTTCGCCTTGCGGGTACATGCGCTTGTATTCCATGGTGGTGTAGATGCCATGGATACCCAACTCTTTGATTTGTTTGCCAGTGGCTTCGTCCACTTGGCGGCGCAACCAGACATGTTTGCGTTTGGTGTCGCTGATTTTCTTTTGCAATTCTGGCAACGGCATGTCCAGCAATTGCGACAAGTTTTTCAGTTGCTTGGTGCTGGCTTGCATTTCCTCGGGACTGGCCCAGATGCTGGGCATGGGCACGCTCGAAGCCAGTATCAAGCCGTTGCGGTCGAGTATGCGTCCACGGTTGGCGGGAATATCCAATTGCCTCTCAAACCTGACCGTGCCTTGTTTGATGAAAAACGCATTGCCCACCACTTGCACATACACCGCACGCACCACCAAGCCGATGAACCCCAGCGCGATGCAAGCGACGATGAACTGGCTGCGCCAAATGGGTGTCTTGCTGGCCAGCAAGGGGTTGGTGGAATATTGAACGCTGCGACTGCTCACGGCTGTTCCTTTTGCACAGTGGCGGCAGCGCTTTCCAACGGTGCATTGCCAGGGGCAGCGTATTGCGTGATGGCGGGTGAAATCGTGCGCATGTTCAGTTGCTCTTGGGCCAGTTTCTCAACCCGCAGCGGTGTGGCCTGTGCGCCGCGTTCAATGTCCAAGCGGTCGTACTCGTTTTCCAATCGCTGCGCCTGCGCTTTGGCCCTGTCCAGCTCGGTATAAAGACGCCGCGATTCGTATTGCGTGCGCACCAAGTACAAGGCGCTGCACATCACCGCGACCAACAACAAGGCGTTCACTCGGGTCATGCGTGCTCCTGTGCCATGCCCACTCGCTCTGCCACGCGCATGATGGCGCTGCGACTGCGTGGATTGGCTTGAATTTCTTCTGCCGATGGACGCTGGCGACCCAATGCACGCAATGGCAATTCGGGGGCCGCGGCAAACGGGGTACGGCGGTCGTACACCTCGCGTGAATGTTTGGCGATGAATTGCTTGACCATGCGGTCTTCGAGCGAATGAAAACTGATCACCACCAAACGCCCTCCGGGCTGCAGCACCTGCAAGCTGGCGTCAAGCGCTTGTTGCAATTCTTCGAGCTCACCATTGATGAACATGCGAAACGCTTGAAAGGTACGGGTGGCTGGGTTTTGTCCTGCTTCGCGGGTCTTGACCACGTCGGCGACGAGTGCCGCCATGCCCAACGTGGTGTCGGGCAACTGGCCGGCCTCACGCTTAGCAGTGATGGCTTTGGCGATGCCGTTGGCAAAACGTTCTTCTCCCAAGTCACGTATCACCTGTGCGATTTGTTCGGTTTTTGCGTGGGACAGCCACTCGTACACGCTTTGGCCTTTGCTGCTGTCCATCCTCATGTCCAGCGGGCCGTCGTTGCGAAACGAGAAGCCGCGTTGCGGGTTGTCGATTTGCGGCGAGCTCACGCCCAGGTCCATCAACACGCCTTTGACGCTGCTTGGGGGCAATTGGCTCAGGGCGGCAAATCCCTGATGCCGGATCTTCAACCTCGGGTCGCCCAAGGCTTGTGCTGTCTCCACCGCTTGCGGGTCCTTGTCGAAGGCGATCAGCGTTCCTCGAGGCGACAGGCTGTCCAAGATGCGCTTTGCATGCCCGCCGCGGCCAAAGGTTGTGTCGACATAAGTGGCTTCGGCCTGGACGTCCAGCGCCTCGACCGCCTCCTTCAACATGACGGTGGTGTGTGCCCATTCAGTTGTC